>JAZRTC010000021.1:0-74452 GCA_045651865.1 Acutalibacteraceae bacterium | reverse complement strand
TTCACTCTTCACTTTTCACTGCCCTTTCATGTTTTCCAAGGCACCCGCGCGGCAGGGACAAGCTTGGAAGCGGGGTCGGTATGCACCGATTGATCATCAAAGAAGATGTGCGCACCGAACGCTTTGAGCACCTCGCTTTTCTCAATGCCGCCCAGAAAGAACGACTCATCCACACGCACATCCCACTTGCGCAGGGTGCGGATGACGCGTTCGTGCGCGGGGGCATTGCGCGCCGTGACAAGTGCGGTGCGAATCGGCATCGGGCGCGCGGGATCCATCCGGTTCTGCACGATGGAGATGGTTTTCAACAGCTTGGCAAACGGCCCTTCGGGGAGCGGATTTTGCGCATTCTGCCGTTCATGTTCGGTAAACGCATCCAGTCCCCGCTCCTGATAGATCCGCTCGGATTCATCCGAAAACAGCACGGCATCGCCGTCAAATGCAATGCGGATCTCCTGCATCTCCTCAGCGGGATCGATCGGGAACGCCTCATGCGAGCAAATGATACCGCCCGCGATGTTGGCGTTGATTGCCTCCTGCACATCCTGTTCATTTGCCGACAAAAACAGATCGGTGCGAAACGCGCTGAGATACGGCGCGATGGATTTGCCGCCGACCAGTGCGGCGCGGCTGATATCCAGCCCATAATGCGCGATGGAGTTGAAGATGCGCAGACTGGTGTCGGCGCTGTTTTTGGACATAACGATAATCTCCATCAGATGATCGTCACCATTGAGATTGTGCAATGCCTTGATCAGCGGGAATGCCGTGCCCGGCCCCAGCACATCGTTTTCGTGCTCCTGCTGATACGCCGCGTAGGCCTGCAAACCCTCGGTTTCGTAAATGCGATTTTCTTCTTCCAGATCAAACAACGCCCGCGAGGAAATCCCCACCACCAGCTTATTATCAAGATCGAGCGGCATAGTCAACCCACCTTTTCGTTTCTTCTGTCTTTATTGTATCACGCAATATGCACACACTCAACCACAAATTCGATAATCGCCGTGAGGTGTCGCATTTCCGCACACCGTGCGCTATCCCGCGATATCGCCGCCGCAAAAAACGGCTGAGGATTCTTCCTCAGCCGTTTTTTATCCTTTTGTCAGCTTTACGAGAATATACTCATAATTCTCGGCTTTGTGCGGTACGGTGCAGTTGGTGCAATCCTTGATTCCGCTGTCGGTGTAGCTGTAATTGCCGCCGCAATCGTCCATCGCATACAGCGGGCAATAGCAAAACAGGCAGTTGAAGTCCTCATCACATTCCACCTTATGGCACGGAAACCACTCGCAATCCGTGTTGCGGAAAAACGATGCCGAATGCGGTATGTTCATCTTGATCCCACCAATCTGTTATTCAAAGGCGCTGACTGCGCGCATGGATTTTTCGTAACAATTCCGCCAGCGGCAAAATCAGCAACCCTGCCAGCACATTGCCGATGCCGTGCGTGATATCAAACGGCAGACCCGCCACAATCCACGCCATCGTCTGCTCGAAATTCAATCCGAACAGCAACGCCTGCGCAGGCGCATACAGCGTACCGAAGGCAAGTCCGTGCAAGCCGCACACAAGGGGATACACCACGCATGCGACCGCTTTGGGCATCCGTTTGGGCAACAGCATCGTCACCGCCCACAGCACCGTCCACACATACAGATACGGCATCCACCACAGGTTAAACCCGCCGTACAAACCGTTCATCATCACATACAGATACAGCGGGATCAGCGCCTTTTGGCGGAACACCAGTGTATAGACCATTGTCAACATCCCGAGCAGGTGAATGTTGGGCAACGCCTCCATAAGCAGCTTTGAGACAAACATCAGCGTGCCTAGCATGGCGAACACGACCAGTTCCTGTACGCTCAAAGCGCGTTTCGGCGCCTTATTTGGTGTAAACAAGCTGATAGGTTGTACCTTCTGAAATTTCGGTGGTGTCCACACCCGACATTGCATATTCGCCATTGATATGGAATGCCCAGTAGCTCTGGTCGACATCGTAATCGGCGGTGATACCGTTCACAGCTTTGATGTAAAGGCCGTAGTCGCCCTCGTCACCCGCGATGAGGCCGTGCTCCATAAGAGCGGCGCCGACAGTATCTTTGTCGGTTTTTACGGTAAAAGTGACCGTCTTCTCCTCGGCCTTGACCTCCACGACGACCGTTTTCGCGCCGTCGCCGAAGGTGGTGTCCTTTACATAGGTGGCGTTTTCCCACAGTCCTGCTTTGTCCGCCGTATTGCCGCAGGCGGCAAAGCTGAACAGGCACAGGACAACCAGCATGACCGCAACGGTCGATTTCATGACATGTTTCATTTTGCTCAATCCTTTCCTTTTTTCACAAAAGGATAAAATAAAAGTACCCTTCAAAAGGGTACTGTGAGCAAAGCAATGGTATCCTGCCATACCAAATACAGCCAGAAAATACCTGACCGATCTTCACACATCTCCCCTATTCGCCCAAGAGACTTTTATGTGTCACAGACCGATAAGCATTCCGACTTGACTTGCATGCAAGAGTTACGGCAATGGCTGTTGCTGCGGATTTTCACCGCGATTCCCTTATCACCTAACAATACCGTCGCGCGGTATGTCCGGTAACCGATGCCAAAAGCATCCGATGATCTGCGTTTATTCTTTTGTTGTAGGAGTATTATAGCACGAAAAGCGGCAAAACGCAAGACACTTCTCAAAAAGCCTGATCCCTGCCTCTACGGCATGGTATACAATGCCGCCGTTTCACGGTTTCGGTATTCGTGCTTTTCATAATACCCGATCAGCGCGTCGCTTTGATCCCGCAGCGCGACCATATACACATCCTTATTTTCCTGATCGTTGCGAAATGTGTACACCGCATTGTTGTCCTTGTTCTTTGCAAACCAGGCAACAACCTCATCAATCCTGGCATTCGCCTGGGCACTATGGCACGACTTTATGCTCCTTCCCGTAATATCCGTACGGTAACGCGCAACCGCCGCCGGATTCATATACACCACCGTATGTGTCAGATCACAAATGACAATCGGTGCCGTATCGGAATCGATGACACTTTTCAAAAAGGCATGTACATCCATATTGTATTCTCCTTAAATCGTTTATGTTTTCAACGCCGGATTATCCCTGCAAAACGCCCGACCACTCCGACTCCTTAAATCCAACCAATACAAACGCATCACCGATGAGCAGCGGGCGTTTGACAAGCATACCGTCCGTGGCAAGAAGCGCCAGCATCTCGTCCTCGCTCATGGCGGGCAATTTGGTTTTCAACTCCATCGATTTATACAGCAACCCGCTCGTATTGAAAAACTTTTTGAGCGGTAAACCGCTTTTTCGGTACCATGCCGTCAGTTCCTCAAGCGTGGGATTCTCCGTTTTGATATCCCTGAAAGTATAGGCAATGTTATGATCATCCAGCCACTTTTTTGCCTTCTGGCAAGTGGTGCATTTCGGATAGCAAACAAATGTCAGCATCGTTTTATTCCTTTCTCTGCGCATAGATTTTCCATGTACAGTATACCACACACAAACCCCGTCCTCAACCACAAATTCGTGTGAACGCATATTCCGCCGCGTTTTGTTGCATACTGCCCATATATACAATAAGGAGAGGTGTCTACACTATGGCGGAAAGAGTCGGAGAATTCACCGTGTCGCTGTCATCGCGCCCGACCGTATGGAGCAGTGCGGCCGTTGTCGGCAAAAAAGAGGGGGAAGGCCCGATGGCAAAGTATTTTGATGTGATCGAAAATGATACGCGGATGGGACAGGATTCGTGGGAAAAAGCCGAGAGTGTGTTTCAGAAAGAGGCATTTTCCTGTGCGCTGAACAAAGCCGGACTCGCGCCGTCTCAGATGCAATATCTCTTTGCAGGCGACTTGCTTAACCAGTGCACCGCAAGCGCCTTCGGACTTCGCGAAAGCGGCGTGCCACTTCTGGGACAATACGGTGCTTGCTCCACCATGGCACAGACGCTTGCTATGGCGTCGATTTTTGTGGACAGCGGCGCGGCAGACTTATGCGCGGCTGTGACCTCATCGCACTTCTGCTCGGCAGAACGCCAGTTCCGCTATCCTCTCGCCTACGGCGGACAACGCACCCCGACCGCGCAGTGGACCGCTACCGCCGCCGGCTGTGCCATCGTCGGCATGGGTGGCAAAGGCGCGCATATCCGCGAGGTGTGCGCGGGTCGTGTGGTGGATCTGGGCATCACCGACGCCAACAATATGGGTGCCGCGATGGCACCTGCTGATGGTATACTAACACCATACGAGAGCGAAATCGCCCTCGAAATATCATCAAAAGTGGCACACAATCCTTCACAAAATCCATGCCACCGAAAGGACGCGATACCCTCAATCTACATATTCAACCAAAAAATAACAGTTTATATTTGATATTTCAACTGCTTTTGAGTGTAATAATAGTGCAGATATAATATTTTATTTTGGGAGGCTCGCTATGAAACTCAATATTCTGTCCGATGATACTGCTATTTTGAGAGAACTCCGCGAAAAAATCCATCAACATCACAGCCGAGGATTGGTCGGCTGTCGCACGCGCTTCTAGACCTCAAACCGTCCGATGCCAAGCACTGCATTGAGCAGGTGACAAACGCCGTCAATCAACGGGGGAACTTTCGCCGAGAAAGCGAACTTGCATGAGCAAAATGCCACCCGCATCCGCTCGCTTTTGTAAAATCCACATAGCACTATAAACGCCTGCTAACCATAGCGGTTAGCAGGCGTTTTCTTTTACTACGCAGGTGAAATGTTCTCCGATATAATCTTTACAATATCATCCGCACATGTTTCAACATCCTCATTGATGACCATAAAATCATATTTGCACGCTTGCTCAAGTTCATCTTTCGCCACCGTTAATCGGCGTTCTATTTCCTTGTCGCTGTTTTCTTCGCGACCAATCAAACGAGTTTTCAATTCCTCCAACGACGGAGGCGCAATAAATATCGATTTTGCCATCGGATATCTCATCATCACATCTCGTCTACCACGAACATCAACCACAAGAATCAAGGGCGCGTTTTCGGGGTGGCGTTCCACCTCGGAATAGAGTGTGCCGTAATACTCGCCATCATATAGCGTATATTCAACGAGACTGTCATTCATTTGAAAATCATAAAACTGTCCTTTTGAAATGTAATAATAATCCACACCCTCCGTTTCATTACTACGCTTAGCGCGCGTGGTAACTGAGATCGTTTTATTCAAACGGGGATAAGTCTCAATCAGTTTTTTAACAACTGTATCCTTCCCCACGCCGGACGGGCCAGATATGACAACCAAGTTTCTGCGCATATCCACCTTCTCATTCTTCATATCACGGAAATTACAACAGCGGTTATAAAGCTCTTCCTCCGTCATTATCTTATTGGGCTTTCCCAGATTACAACCGATCGGTTTGACTGTCACAAGGATTTCTGCTTGTCCGTTACGCACAACATTCACAACCTTCCAGCTGACAAACGCACTCTCGCGAAGCTTTTGGCCGATCGAAAAATAACAGCAGTATTCGATCTCATCATAAAGTTGTCTTCGAACTTTGCGCAGATTTTGCTCAATCTCATCATCCGATGCAAAACCAACACCCCTATCAAAGCAAATTCCTTTTGCCATAAATCCGGGGTTAACATCCACATAACCCGTTTTATGACGGTCGAGATGGAAACAACTGTACAGTTCAACCAACAACATGGTTTTCACGGCATCGTCAAGCTCCGGGTGATTGAAAAATGCCGAAACAAACATCAACTCTCCGTTTTTGACAAACAACGGAAACTTTCCCTTCTCCGCCTCGCGAATAACAGGAACAACCTGCATACCGTATGTTTTATTTAATTTGTCGTAAAACGCCTGTATCTTTTCCACAGTCCACATAAGTTTGCATCTCCTTTACAATTCATACTGCTTCAATCGATCTCGAAACTCATCCGCCTTCTCTTTTTGCCCCGCTTCTTCATACAAGTCAATCATACGCTGATAATACGCCATCACCTGTTCTTTGGGTAATTGTTCTTCATAGCTTTCTATGTACCGTGTCAAATACGGTTCATTCTTCAGGATTTGTTCATTCACATAATCACCTTCTGTTATATTAAATCAATATTCAATGCACCAAGCACCGCCGCACAGTCATCGCTTGAAAAGCGGTTATCGAGACTCTCGCTCGGATTTTGACCGTGAAAATCACTTGCTGCACTGTACATCAACCCGTATTGATCGGCAAGTTCTTTCAGTGTTGCACATTGTGTTTGATCGTATCGAGAATAAAACACCTCCATCGCCCCACGCCGACCGGTCAACTCTTTAAAACGACGAAGAAGATTTTGATTGTCGGTGCTGTCAAATAGATAATAAAACAAATGAGCAAGCACAGCAACACCACCCGCATTCACAATAGCTCTCGCGGCATCTTCCAACGGCACATGCCCAATCAGATTGGAGACATACGCCTTTCGTTCACCATGAGCGCCGATATATTTATCAAACGCTTCATCAATTGATGAAACATACCCTTGTTCAACCATTGTTTTGGCAATGGCCATCCTTCCGATATGCCGGCTATTCGGATACATTCGAGATAAAGTGTTATAACCCCCCAAATCAATACCACACAAACGAAGTTTGTCCAAGATTGCATCTACATATGGCTGACGATTTGACTTGTTGCGCGCCAAAACCGATCGTATATTCGGGTCGTTTGGATCAAATCCTAATGCCACAACATGGAGTTCCGTTTCTTCCCCTTTGTCATTCGTGTACAAACAACTAATCTCTGCACCTTGTATCAAGCAAAGATCCGGAAAAGCGGTACATAATTCGGTAAGATTTTCGGTGTGATTATGGTCGGTTATAGCAAGAGCTTTAATCCCTGCCGCTTGTGCCATAGCACAAATCTGTTTCGGTGTATAAGCGCCGTCACTCAAAGTAGTATGCGTATGAAAATCAATATAGTATTGCATAAGGCATGTCCTTGTTTAACCTCCTTGATTCCCGAGAAACTCTGCCATATATTTTTCATGTGTGTCAATAACAGCCGCCCACGACGAAGCTGGCTGATTTAAAAGTAAATGTGCAACAGCCGTTACATCCGCTTTAAAAGTATATGCATCTTCATCAACCAACAATAGGTTCAACATATCCACAAATCCTCTATGGATGTAGTTACCCCACTGTTCGTTAAGATCATCGGCAAGTCGCCTTAGCGTTTTGATATGATGGATGTATTGTTCCGCAGAATAATATGTTCCATTTTCATCCCAAAACACGCCATCCGTCAATCGTCTGAAAAACAGATCTGTCTGTACAAAATCATTGAATTCTTTTGAGGCCGCATATATACAGATCAATTTATAATCTCTGGAAAGCGGTCGATCTACCCTTTCATTCTCCTCAGCTTCCACAGAATTTTTGTTTGTTCGATCAAATAATCCACCCGAAAATTTCACATTCGAAAACCAGCCGTTTTCTTTGGTCTTCATATCCGCAAAGAAAAAGAGGGCAGCATGAAACTGCATATCCGCGAAAATCGCTACAGCATAGCTAAAGAACATCTCCCCAAGCCAATGTGCACTAACCAACAAATACACAAAGGAAATGCTCAAAAACGCTATCATTCCAATAGAATATGCTTTAACAAACCAACGGTTCGCAAAGGGAATAACAAAAAGCAAAAACACTCGTACGCCTGTCACAATCGTCATCACGATTTCCCATCGATTTAAAGCTCCGTTAAGAAAGATCGGCGCTGTCATTCCTCGCCCCATAAAATCAAAAACGATAATGAATGCAAAATAAGTGGCAAAAATCGACCAAACAAGCCATCTCTTATTGATATAGGTGAGCTTGTGGCCTATCAACGCAAAGACTAGCAACTCGATAAAGGGTAACGCTAATATCGCCGCATTTAAAAGATCATGTCGTGCGGTAATCGTATGAACACACGGACTGTTGACAATAACAGACACGATATAAACTACCAACATGACGAGAGCGCTAATAGAAAGCCCCGCACAAAGAATCCTTTTACTTTTTACCATTCGTATCCCTCCTCGTTGTCAATTGCTATCATCTTCTTATGCCAGTTTCGAATCACAAAAGCCACAATCGTCAGCGAAACCAACGCCGCCAATACAAACAAGATTCGCAACAGCGCCCTTGTTTCAACAGTAGTCATATTTAACTCATTGATTTGCATATCGGTATTTTCCATAAAGCGTTCCATTGAACCCGTATAATACACCTCTGTATCATGAGTAATTCCGGCAAACACTTTGGCACTCAAGGTCTCTACCGTGGGCGGAACAACCAAATACTTCAATGCACGACAATTCTCGAAGGCACCATCTGCCACCACCGATACACCGGCAGGAATATGACATTCCGTGATGTCCTCTTTCACTTTGAGAAGATACTCATCCTCAACGATCAACATCCCGTCTTCCCAGTTATCCTCATCTTGATATAATGCTGTTTCAGAAAACGCATCCCTCCCGATATGTTCCACTGTATCCGGGATCACTATGCACTTTAACTTCACGCAGTCTTCAAATGCTTCCGCTTTAATCGAGCGTGTTCCTTCGCAAACCGTGTATTCCTCACCGATCAACGACGGATCTGCTTTTATAAGGCACTCCCCCTCATATACAGCTGCATCGTCCGTTACAGCATTCTGCTGCTCAATCTCTCCACTTTGCTCATCACAAGCGCCTAATTGTGTTATATCAGCCGTAGCCGCCGCTGCAGGAACAGAAAGTGCCGTAATCAAAATACAAGCCAATACCGCTAATATACACCTTTTCATCATACACAAGTCCTTTCAAAAGAGAATCTGCCCGACCCGTTAAATCGGATCGGGGCGTTCTCCCTTCAATCATTATCTGAGTTTGACCCAAAAATCTCCTCAAATCGTACCTCTAATTCGCGCAACAAATCTTCATCTAACCCATCCACCTCACCTCCTTCTTTTTTAGACGCTAGACGGCAATTCGATGTCTTATATGTACCAACCGACCTCTTTATCTTTTCGACAAACCGTTGATGCGGAGTTTTCTTCATATTTCTCCTCCTTTAACGGGTTACTTTCAAGGTTGCCGATGATTTTCGATCTTCATTGTCTTCCGAAGATTTCTGTTCATCCATATTCATCATTTTGCGATACGCGGGGTCGGAAAGCGTCTCATAGCGCGATGCAATAATAGGTTTTTTCCCGGATTGAAACACAATCACTTTTCCCATTTCCATAAACATCACATCCTCCAGCGGAAGATTCACCATCTCACTAATAAGAGAACATGTTTTTTTGTTCATTCCTCCCGGTAGATACACAAGAGTAGAACAATTATCGAGAATCACCGTACTATTATACGGTCCATATGTAGCATCAAGTTGATCAAGCGATTGACAAAGCATCATCGCACTGATGCCTGCCGCACGAAATGTAGAAATAGTCTTTTCGAAATTAAGGACCGGAAATCCACAACTGAAATCATCAAAGAACAATTTTACATCTCTGGGAAGGCGATTGTTATCTTGCTTTTCGGCAAATTCCATCAATTGCCGAATTGCAATAGAGAATAAGAGATTGGCAAATGCATATGGTGCCGTTCTAACCGGACTGGTGACAATAAAGATAGCGGTAAGATCTGTCGCAAATGCCTCAAAATTAACTGTAGCTTTCGCACCCATTGCCTCCTGAACGGATACCGGAAACATGTTTTGAATGGCTTTTTCCAAATCATCTCGTACACAGCCGGCCGTAGCATACGGTAATTGAGCGAAAGAGCAAAGTTTTCTTGTTGCGATCGACTCAGGTGCTTTCCGCTTCAGCCAATCAAATTGGCTATCGAGCGAAGTGCTGATCCCTTTTCCATCTTCTTTAATCTGAAGCTTATAGAAAAGATCAATCACTTTTTTCATACTGGGCTGATCTTCGGTCATAAGCACATAATAAATCAATCCTGTCATTAACGACTCACTCGCTTCGCGCCAATAAGGATCAAATTTTGAAGCTCGATCGTATTCCGGATTCCCCCGTGCTACTTGGCGAGCAAGTTCTTGTACATCATCGTCGGATGCAACATATAAAAGCGGGTCAGGAAGCATATCACCATCAGCAGGATCGGTAATATTCCATACATGGGTTTTATAACCAAGAGCCTGAAAATAAGGCGCAGCTTTTTTAACCACACTTCGTTTAGCGAAAGTACCGAAGAAACTGCTTTTTCGTGTATGGCACAATGTCGGCAACTCAATACTCATAGATTTTCCACTTCCGGTCCCTCCGAACACAATTTGATTATCGTTCGGCCTGCTTGTCCCAAGTCCACCTTCAAGCACAACATTTTTAGCAAGAATAACTTTATCCATAGCAGCTTCCTCCTTTAAACAATCGCTTCTTCTATATAATCACAAAGGCCAAAAGCGATAGATTCCTTCGCGTTCATGTAATTATCAAACGCAATGGCTTGTTCTATCTCTTCGATTGTTCTTCCTGTATCTTTCGCAAGCAACTCCACTGTAAGTTGTTTTGTTTCCAAAATCGACTCAGCTGTATGTTTAATCGTTGTTGCACTACCTCCAACGCCACATGAAATTAACGGCTCATGTATCATGGTTTTACTGTGCGGCAAAATAAAGCGATGACCCTTTTTTCCTCCGGCAAGAATAACAGCTGCCATAGATGCAGCCATTCCAATGCAGTGCAAATTGACTTCCGTCTTCATGCCTTTTAATGTATCATAAATCATCAAGCCCGCATCAACTCGTCCACCAGTCGAATTAATATAAATATCAATCGGCTTGTTAGGATCTTCTTTCACAAGAAGCATAAGGGCTCTAACGGTGTCGCATGCTGATACCAGCGTGATTTCGTCTTCAATAAAAATTTTACGCTCCGCAAGCAATTTGCTTGTTACCGGAACTAGTGTGATTCCATGGCTACTCTTAACAATTGTATTCATATAAGGGAGATCCTCCGTTTATTATGTGTTTATAAAATTATCGTTGTGTTATATGATGTGTGCAAGAAAAACCGCATTTGCCTTTGCATCATACAGAAGCGATGTTCCGTCATCGAAAATCCTTTTTAATTCGTCCATCTCAAACAAACTCTTTTTATACTCCATAGTTCTTGTTTGACCCCACGACATACCGTTTCCGGCATGTGAACGAAAAGGATGAAAAATTGAACGACTTTTGAAATGATTGAAGTTCATTGAATTCGATACTTTTTCATACTGGTATGTAGGAAGAATCTCAATTAAGTCTCTTGTTTCAACCCCAGCAGAAAACACGAATAGGTGGCTCATTTGAGTGAAAAATTCTTTTGGAGTAAGTGTACGGGTTTCATTGCTGCGAAGACTTGACGGTACGGAATCACTGAATATTAAGCATTGCTCCGCTCCGCTTAACAAATTAAGCAGCTCCGGTCCGATTTGAAAACCTCCACTCAAATGTAAAACCACAAAATATTCCTGGCACCATTCTTCAAAGAATTCACAAAGTTCTAAGTACGCAGCTGTTGGCCTCGAAAGAAAGACTGCACCATTTCCTGTAGGGAAGGTCGATTGCACTGAATTCATTGTCCAATCAGGTTGCAGAGCGGCAAACTGTGAGTTCTCGTCTTTCTTTGGACCAATGAATAAAAAAGGTTTTCCTGATTGGCGGATTAACGCTTTTGCGATTCCTATACCTCGTGCTGGATTACCAACAACACAAGCCGTGTAATTATTACCAAGTCGAATGTGGTTGAAAATCTGAGAAGGGGTACAGTTACCCAAATAAGTTGCAGGGTGATTGCTGGCATTGCGTGAATTCCTTGAAGTAACCGGCCCGCTAAGTGCCCGAATGTCTGTGGGTCTATATCGGTTGTTCATTACACATCCAGCTCCTTTCTATAGCCTCTATAAAAGAACGGTGACGAACTTAGGTTAGGTATACTACAGATTGCATCTCCTTTCCTCTGAAGTTGAGAAAAATCAAAGTCTGCTACAACTGGTCTATGCTCTGCGTGCTGAGCAATTTTTTGCATGGGAGCATTGAAACTATATGTACACAAACAATCTCCGTACCTATCTGCCAAAATCGAACGACTCAGGCTATCCTGTACTTTCATACAGATAATATTAGGGAACAAACTCAATAGGGTCTTCGCCTCGTCTTCCTTGTAATGTCTCGTCATAAGTTGTGCAGACTGCAGGCACATAAATAATCTGAAGCCCTGCGCTCGCCCAAGTGACATTGCATCTGCGATACAAGTCTTCGGTAATAGACTTGCCTCGTCCAAGAAGAACCACGTTCTTCGACCGTTTTGTTTATCGACCGAATGCTTAATAAGTAAGTTGAGAATTGTACGGAAAATCTTAATGCTTGCCTCACTTGCGTTTGCATAATCGTAGTATAGAAAAATACGTTTTCCGCCGGTTTTCAGCGACTCAATTGCCGAAAATGTGCCATTATCAGAGCAAAATGAGCCCCAGAAGCAATCGTGAACCAAAGTTCTTAATTCCGATACAATACCGTATCCTTGGCCCAGGTTGTCACCTAAATAATCATTGATATGCGCAAAACGTTTTGGGCGCAACTTAGCCAGCTCTTTCCAAGTCAACTCTCCGCTATTGACTGCTGTCTTATTTAAAAAATCAACAAGATGCCAGTTTGTATATACGACACCTTTCTCCATTCCATCTTCATACATACACATAATCGAATTAAAAAGAAGATCGTTAGCTGCATTTTCGAAGAATGGTTGCGCTTCCGAGCGTTGATCCTGAGTCAGCGATTTTGCGATATCTCTTGCCGTTAGTTCAGGATTGCTACTGGCACTAAGTTCCTTGAATAGATTCCAACATCCATTAGGTTCTTTGCCATCTAGAGAGATTACTATATCGTTAGGCCTTTTCTTCTCTAAGACATCCGGTTTGGCTGCAAAAATGATCACATTCTCATTATTCGCTTCTGCATGATGAAGAATAGGATCCATAATTTCATTCAAGAGGTACGTCTTACCGGAACCGACTGAACCAAGTAGCAAAGTAGGAGCTTCAAAAACCCCATCGTGAAGTGTAAGACCGTTTTTCAGTCTTACAATAGGAGCAATAGCCATTCCTTCCATTGCCGGAGGATTAGGAAGAATAGACAATCCCTCTAGTGTTGTTTTGATCATATCAGTGACCTCCTCCTGAACCTCCTGATCCATGACCTCCGCCAGATCCTTGACCACCGGAGCCCTGTCCTCCGGAACCTTCACCGCCGTTCCCGTGGCCACCGGAAGAACCCTCCCCACTGGAACTATGTCCCGATGCTCCGTTGCTACTTGAAGAATGCGCAGCACTGTTACCCTCATGTCCGGAGTTGCTTTCACCACTTTTATAACCGGACTCTCTACCAAGACTACCTGGACCACTATCACCACGTTCTCGGCCACCATCCACGTTCTGACTTCGCGATGTCGGTGTATTAGCTTTTTGTGCCGCGTTCTTCGAGACCTCATTACAACGATCAATCGTTGCTTGGTCTACCTTTAAGCTTTCAATAAATGAATTGGATTTTTCCATTGTTGTTTCTCCCTTTTTATCAACGTGTTCTATGTTGAGTTGTGGATGATTATTACGTGTTTCATAATTGTGTCCGTGCCATCCACTCTTTTGTGTTTGCGGATTATAGTAGAAATGTTCATGAGTTTTGTCTGTCCGCATAATATATGCATTGTGGTTTTTACTTCCGAAAGATGTGTTTATAGACTTAACTTTTGAGCCTGTTTCAGCGATTTCCAAATCGGATTTATATCCACTTGGGCGCCCAAAGTCACTCGGTATATGGTCTTTACTCATACCAAACACCTCTTAACAGTTTCTGAACAACTCATCAATCTGATATTCAGCTTCTGAGGCGGAGCGTGCTCTCAAATTAAAATATGTACCATAGCGATCTTTTTTTGTTTGAACAGGACAAAAATCGTTAACATACACCTTGTATCTAGATGCAGCTATATGACGAATTCTTACCGCAATATTGTTATAAGTGTAATAGATATATCCACTGTTATTATTGTAACTGGCCCCTTGCCTGTCTTTTACCTCAAAGATAATTAAAAGAACAATTAAGGTGATGATGCCTCCATAAGACAGTACGTTTAATGTATCCATAAGTATCTCCTATCGAAACAACGATTTGAAAATCATGCCTATGCCACCGAAAAAAATGAGAATAAACAAACCTATGCTAAAAATAGAGGTGAGGAGTTCGCACAAAAAAGCAGCAAACGTTGGTACCAACAATACACCAGCAATGCCCAATCCAACACTCCAGCGTCTTGAACCAGGAACATCACGATATCGAATCAAATGAGTTAACGATGGTATTAAAATTAGCAAATATAAGATTAACAGGACGGCACGGAACATGATTTATCACCCCTTATATCGTAAGTATTTGTTTAATTAAGAATTCACTTGTTCAAGAATAGTTTGAGCTGTTGCGCTACGTGCATCAAGAAGAACTACCTTTCTATTTGCAGAAGCAGCTGCACCGTCATAGCCGGCATTAGGGATATGCCAAGGATCACTTGCTCCCATGCCAATGGTCGTGATTCTATCTGCATTCACACCGAGATCAATCAAGGTTTTCTTGACTGCATCAGCACGTTCTTGTGACAACTTCAATGTAGAAGCATTTGTGCTATCGCCAGCCGTGGAACCAATGAGCACAATATTTACATCATCGTGTTTAAGCAGATATTCCGCAATAGGACGAATGTTTTCTACCGCTTTGTCAGGATACAAATAGTTTGCTTGGTCTCCGATAAACTCAACCTGGCTTTCACTAAGCACCTGAGGCTCTTCAAAAGCCTTATCATCTTCTGCATCAAGATCATCTGCTTCAAAAGCGATAGGAGTATCATCGGGAAGATCGACGGGTGTAACGGAAGGGTATTCTACGCTCTCGTCAACGGGATTAGCCATAATATCATTGTATACGAAAGTGCCTCCGCCGGTTTCGACAAGCGAACCATAGATTTTCTGGAGCTTATTTTTTTGTGCACTTGTCAAAGTTTCCTGCGGAGCCGCAACATCACCAAGCTGCTGCCAGTAAACAGTGATATCAGAGAAGTTCGGAATTTCGGATTTCTCGTTAAGCAGTTCAACGATGACATCAGGTTCGGCAGAAATAAGATTGTTTTTAAAATCGAGAACACCGGTTGTACTAAGTCCTGTTCCGAGAACAATGATTTGTTTGGAATCGTAACCTTCTAAGGAAGCCAAACTTCGAACTGCAAGACGCAAAGCCTCAAGATAATCAATTTCAGGGTCATCAGCAATCACGGTCTGCATACCACTAATTAGATTAGTTGCTTTTGAACGAGCGTCCATTGCCAGTTTATCTTTAGAGGCACTTTTATACTTTTCATCAATGTCAAAACTACTTGCAAGCACCACTTCAGGAGAACCATCGGCATTTACAACAGAAATATATCCGTAATTAAGGATCGTTGAATAAATGGTATCCTGAACCAACGGGCTCTGCAAATTAAGGCCTTTAGAGTTTGCAGTGTTGGCGATAACATAGCATACAGCAACTTTTTCGGTTGATGCCTCATTATTCGAGGAGCAACCTGTAAGACTTCCTACAAGGCCAAGAGCAAGCACAATCGTTAAAATCAAAGCAATCGTTTTCTTCATAATTCTTTTCTCCTTTTAAGCTGCTACATTGTTTGAGATAAGCATTTTATCTTTGGGATTATTCCCGTTAAACATTGGAGGAACACCACAATTATCTATAGCTGCAAGCTCACGATCAAGGCGTTCCAAGATGGCAATACAAGTCTCCTCGGATAGCGCATTGGTGGCTGTCGGATCGGCAAGATGCTCTTTAAGACGTTGCCTTACGTACTCGCAATAGTTAATTACTAGGGCACGGTGCATCTTTTTCATCTCTTCATATTTTCCTTCGTCGTCAGCACGAAGATTTTCAGCAAATTCACTATCTGCATCATACTCATGCAAAACCGCTTCTAGACGGCGAACCTCATCATTCTTCTCTGCGAGGACCTCTTCCGCATTACGCTTTCTTGTTTTAAGCGGATTATAGGTCAAGTAAGAGATAAAGAAGGAGCCTACAGAAGTAAGTACCGGACAGCCGATACGGAAAATGGTCAATGCAATCGTAGAAGGATCGATACCTTCTGTAGCCGTTTGCTCAACTGCTGTTCCAAAGTAGTTAGTGGTAGCTGAAGAAAGGTCAGGGTTCATAAGTTCAATCGTCATAATATTTAGAATGACATTTATGATGAATGCGACAGCGCAAACACCCAGAGCCATATAAAGAACCATCTTTTCTTTAGTTAACCCTTGTTTCATTCGGCGGAGCTGAATACCCAAATAAATTGGAACCATATCGAAAGCGAACAGCATTCCGGCAACCTGAACAATCAGCATCCACTGGCTATCGTAAGATATCATTTTAAATAAGCTATAGAAAACAGTTAAATCAATAGCGGCACAGATAATCATAATAATGTATGGCACTATAGCATTATCCAACGGATTGTCCGCTTTGTATTTCTTACTCATATGGGAATTAAGTCCCGGATAGATGAATTCACCAGTGCGGTTTTTCGTTACAAGAACATTGTTACGATTCATAATTAGACCTCCTCACATTTGGAGAGTAAATGACAAATATTATCATATTCCCCTTGTATATTATCTCGTTCCCTCTCACGGTCTTCCTTTATTCTTTGGATGTCACCACGATCAGCTTGCCGCTTAACGATAAATCTTCTCAACATATCCATATGGTCATAATGCTGACGACTAAGATCCGGTAGTGCCTCTCTGGCTGCGCCAAAAATGATGGCATCCAACATATCACCATTCGCATCATCAACTTCGCCTGCAAACAATTTATTCAAATGTTCGTCTAGACGAGGAATCATTTCACCCTCTTCAAGCTTTGAATAAAGGCGATATTCTACCGTTCTAAATGCTTCATCGCCATAACCATGACTACTGCGAAGGCAGAAATATGCCTCTGATCTACTATCATCAGCTGAATTGAATAATGCCTGTTGTTTTTTCTTTCCGAACATTATGCCACCTCCTCGGACTCTTTTTTAATTGTCTCGCTCAACAGTTCGGCTTTTTGCATCAATTCGATATGAGGTTTCATATAAACTTCTTCTGAATTGAAGATAACATCTACACAAGGAACCGCCGGCATTTTACTGCGTTCTGTATGCTTACGTAAAGCAGAGTTCCAGTAAACTGCAAGGCGCTGATATAGATGGTCTCTTACACGATTGCAAACCATTCTCGTTGAATTGTTATCCTCAACGATTTTTGCGCGCACTGCAGAAAATTCGTCAATTTCAGAAGTAAGCTTTGCCTGAAGAGAAGATACTCGACTTCTAATCGGCGAAAGCCTTTTGGTATGTTCATTCGCTCTGCGAGCTGCAACCTGCGCATCAGTGAGTTTGCCTTCTCCGTGCTTACGAGAATTGTTAACCATACCTTCGCCGGCAGAAGCTTCGTCCAATTCTGATTTGGCAGTGTCCAACTGTGATTTGATATGAACTACAGAATCCATAAGTTCGCCGAGACGAGCAAACGCAGCCTCTTCTTCAATCTGGAGCTGACCCCACATACGAGAAGAAAACTCATCGTAAGAACGCACCTCTTTCTCAATATGAGGGGATACCCATTGACCGTTATCGTTCTCACGAGGGAGTCCTCTGCGACCGTCAATACGACCAGCGATCTTTAAAGGAATGCTTTCAAAAAAGCCAACCCCCTTAACTTTTCCTTTTTTCAGACTAGAAACACGAATGTCTTTTAATGTTTTATTCTTCATTTTTATAAACTCCTTTCGTCTGTACTGTCGGGTTTGCTGAAATAAGACCAACTTTCAATTTTCTCATAGAAGTGTCCTCCGTTGTGTCTTAATATTTATGCCGGTTACTGAAACATCAAATATAACGACCATATTTCTGTAACCTTGTTTATTGTTATATCATACTTTTAAAAAGCCTAAGGAGGGAGGGGGCTAAATACTTGCTTTTCCTTATAAAATTTTTGCGTTTTTTGTGAATGATACTACTTTCATAAGCAAACTTTAGATATTAATCTGTTTCTCTCTACAGTATCTACGCAGTTTCTCCTTTTTCTTATCTGGGACAATCTTCGTAACAGGGGATAGACACCCAAAATCGTTGAACATTGTTCTTACTTTTGCATTAACCTGCTTTTTTGCTTTCTTTGATAATTTGTCATATGATACACATTTTTTCATTTTCTTTATCCACCTTTCTTAACCATGCTTCGGATATTTTTTTGATTCCGACTTTCTTGAATTCAATTTCAAGTATTCTTGTGTCTCCAAAACCTGTTGCTGATATAATTATCCCTTCGCCAAACTGAGGATGATAAACGGTTTTGCTACATTCAAAGACCGAGTTTTGGGATTGTGTGACCGGTACTACAACAGGTGCCAGTTCTTTATAAGCGAACCACTCTCCAATATACCTTGTAGTACTGTCCCAAGTATCCTGAATCTTATATTTGACGCTACCGTCTTCTTGTTTAATAGGAAGAATTGCTGCGCAGTGACTTCTACCAACATAAGCGAAGATTCTTTCTCCGTCATGATATGTATGGTCCATCAGCTCGCAAAATTGTTTGCCATTAAGGAGTTTGTTTCCTCGTTTGATTGGGTTGTGTCGTTCGAATCCAAGCTTACTTAATGTGATATTGATATTAGGTCGAGTATTGAGGCTTGGATCTGAGAATCTTATTGTTTTTGCAATATGGTCAATTGCCTCATGCCAAGTACATCCATATGCCGCCGACAATCCTCGCACACTACAATCACCGGTGCTTTTATTCTCCGGATTCATATTTTTGAATTCCAAACTGAAAATTTCTTTGGGTGCAGATCGTTCTTTTACAGCATGTTTAATTCCGGTACGGTTATCTATCCCAGGTACATATAGCCACAGTTCGTCAACCCAACTATCTCGAATAGGCCGTGTAGACGGCCACAAGCCCTCAAAAAAATATCTCTTCGATTCATTGTCCGGAACAACCGCGAAATATCCGTAATGCGTCTTTATGATGTACTTTTGCGCCAAGGAAAAAACATTATTGCATTCATCGAGCAACTTGCTTACTCTTCCGCTATATCGAATAGGTGTAAAACCACTTTTCCGAAACAAGTCAGTAATGCAGGTTTTATACGATGGCATATTCCCACGATAATGAGCTTGCTCAATCAAGCTTTTTACCACATCTTCCCAGGATTGCTTCGTAATAAGAGCAACGCAGTTAACGGCAGCTCGGTCCGACGAGTATATCGTACTCATTGCTGAGGGAGCCATTCTTGTTTCTTTATAAGATTTCATAAACTCGGTGATTTCAGCCATACTACATCCTCCAGCGAAGTTCTTGTAATCGATATATTATATATACCACGATTTAATAAGACCGCTTTAAGGGGGATATAAAAAAAGCGAACCGGAGTCAAAATCCAGTTCGCTTACATAAAATTATTAAATTGTAGATATTTGAAATATATTGATTTTCAAAAATAAAACACTTTCAAGTCATCTAATCGAAGAAGAACGGGGTTCATTCCAATGCCGGCACCTACATCGATACCAATCCATGTATCGGTAAAAATCGGTTTACCTTTGTGTTCTGGTCCTAAAAGAACGGTAGGTGTGTGTCCCAAAATTACTTTTCTGCCATCCTCATAATATCTTGTATTTAGCGAAGGTCTAGTCCAAACTAAATCAAATCGTGAATACTCAGAAAGAAGTTTATCTTCGGCAAAAGATCCTAGTCCACTATGTGTTAAAATATATTGTTTTCCATTTACTGCAATTTCCTTGTAAAGTGGTGCTTTTTCAAGAAATCTAAAAATGTGTTTAATCTGCGCATCGGAAAACTGTCTCATCAAATCAATTGTTTCGTATCCGCCATTTGATGTCCAAACACAGTAAGTATTACGTTGCTCTCCTTTAAGATCTAAAACGGAAGGGATAGAATCACCATCAAAAAGGAACCTATTGTCGAGAAGCATTGCTTCATGATTTCCGAGCAACAACGTTACATTTGGCTGCGCCATTATCCATCGAATGAGTTGCAGTCCATCCGTACCACGGTCGATACAATCGCCTAAGATGTACAAATGATCATTGAAGCCAAACTCGATTTCTTCAAGTTTATTTTGAAGTTTTTTCAACGGATAACCGTGTAAATCTGATGTTACATAAATACTCACTAAAAATGCTCCCCTAAATACATTAGATGCTACATGAAGGAATGTCCTAATCTTTCTAATTCGGTTTCAATCTTAGCGGCAAAATCTTTTGAAAGTCCCGCTTTTTCAATCAAATCAGCTCTATTCCAATGAATTGAACTTACCAACATTCCATGAACTTGTAAAAGTTCGTGTTCAAAATACGAATCCAGTTGTTCTCCTCTATCCTTTATTACTGAATATGCATATTCCAAAAATTCAACCTCCTCATTATTTATTGGAGGCTCGTCAGTATCATCCATAAAGAGCTATGCGGCATGCAACCATATATCTTGGTATAAAATCGCCGCATTCGGATATTTTTTCTCCATTTCTTTAATCAGGTCTGTTCGCAATTTTTTATTTATGACCATTGCATTTGCCCACCCTTATTAATCTACAAAATTGAATTCATCCTTAAATTTATCTTTAAAAATTTCAAAGACAGCGTTTAGAACGGATTCATCATCAACACTGGCATACGATTCCGTATCTTCATCATCGGTGTCTTCAAGTTTTAAAATTACAACCTCGCCAGCTTCGTCAGCTTCATCACAAGGTAGAAGCACAACGAACTCCTCTCCACGATATTCAATGAGATCTAAAAATTGGAATTCAACCTCATTGCCGGACTCGTCGTTTAAAATAATTCTATTATCGAGATCCTCACTCAATTCTTTTAACTCTTCATCTTCGAAAAGACCGTCAAAATTGGTTTTTAACTCATCAATAAACTTATCATTATTTTTACCCATAATTAAACCCTCTTCTTTCGTTTTAAATATTCTTTGTAAAATAATCTAATGAAATCATAATACCAGGTCTAACCAATCCTCTATTATTACCAGGTCTATTGCTTAGTTTCCCTGTATTACACTCCACTACATATATTTACGGAAGCTCACAGGTATCGTCCCAACCACGGGATTTTTGTTCTGCCAACCAGTAAAATTCGCCTCCAACAGTTGTTTCACAATTCTGAATTTCGGCTGGAAGCATAAGAAACTCATCTAAATCCAATAAAAACACATAATCCTCAGATATATCATTTTGTATAACAAAGTCATTCTTATTGATATGTCTTCGAGTTTTTAAAACGAACTGCTTCTCTACATCAGAAAACGCATTGTTGTATCCCTTTGTATTTAGACACCTTCGAATATCTGAACCCATCCAACTACAAGCTAATTCCGGACACATTTCATCATCGTCTATATCTGTATATCCGTTGTCCTTGAATACAGTTTGGTACTGTGGCTCTGTTAAGAACAGTTTAACCGCAGATTGAAAGGGATCCACACCGATAACGAACCATTCTAATTTCTTGTCACCAGAACTTCCAAAACCAATTGGTTTCTTAGCTAACCGTTCCTTGAGTAACAATGTAAATTGTTCTTCCTTCATGTCAAGAATCGCATCCCATTGTTTGCATTTATTCTCAATGCGTTCTGCGTATTCAACAAGCGTTCTGTTTCTAATCTTTTCAATCTTGGCAAAAAAGTCATAATCATCATCTGAAGCCAAAAACTCCTTCACTAATTGCTGTGCATATTTGTATACCTCAAATTCATTTTTAGACGATAATTCCTTTTTCTTTTCTATCCTACTGTGATTGATCGTTAAAAAAGCGTCCACACATTCTTGAACACTATATAAGTTTAATTTGCCAATAAGCTCATCATAGCATCGGAGAATTTCAGAAAACATATTATACCTCCTTTTCCATATAGATAGTAAACCCGCCTATAAAGAATGAATACTCACCAGTCTTTTGCATGTTAGGGGTATAATTTGGAATCATTTGCTTAACTTCATATCCTTGGTTAAGATATCCTTCAATCAAATTCTCAGCCCACGAATGTTCTTCAGCAAAATGTTTGTCGCCATTGGTTATCACTTTTGCTGTGCCATCATTGATGTGTAAAATTTTGCATTTTTTCATATGGTATACCTCTTTCGTTTTCGATGATTGAAGTATACCATATGATTTAGTGCATAATGGGAAGGGGGTGGGGTTATTCTACTTTTTTGATTGAATAACCCAGTTTAACAATCAGCTTCAGTGTTTCTAACGCAGTATTACGGTCATAATCTTTCTCACTGTCGGCCAATTCTTCATATGGGACAAGGAGCGGTGTGGTTTTCTTCTCGGGATCCTTAGTTTCGCCATACGTCCAACCCTCAGAAATTCGGCCCTGTGCCCATACATCATGAACATTCTCAGCGATTTTTTCAGTCAGAGCGAGAAGTTCTTCCGGAAGTGCAATGTTTTTTGTATCAATCGGTTTTGGTGTATACATACATGTATCCTTTCAAAATAAATATATTGTTTTCGTCCGACCATCCAGACAATATTGAATGGTCGGATGAGTTTTGAATTAGTATTTGCCGTTTAATATTCGTCTAAGCGTCATATCAATATTACTGATATCGTCACGATCGTATACTGTAACAACGCCCATCATTTTTCCGCGTTCGCGCTGCATTTCGTTTGTACTATTATCCCAATCCTCTCTTTCATGAGTATCCGCAATTAAGACAGGTATTGCATTAATGCCAAATTGCTTTGCTAAGCAAGAATGCTTGTAGTAGTAATCTTGGGAAATTTTATCCTGTGCTTTACATTCTATCATTGCACATTTGAAACCAGAGGTAACAATGCAGTCAAATTCTGATTTTACATCTGTATCTCCCCAATTGATTTCATACCCACTTACCACATCATCAAAGCCAGACTCTTGGAGTTTGTGATAAACATATATTTCTAAAATTCTACCTGCACTTGTCATTAACTGCTTTGCTTGTCTCGTGGAATAAACAAAAGAAAATACTTGATTATCCACATTTCTTAAATTGTAGATATATCCTTCTTTTTGAAGTGTTAGGAAAATCTCTCCAATTTTTTTCTTTTTATCTGAATATTCAGGATAATCATCCATCTTCAGCTCATTAACAACGAGACTATTCAGTAATATCTCCGCCTTTTTAGGCTTTGTTCGTATCGATATGTTTCTACGGTTCATAAGCATATAAGGATTTGCAAACAGTTTCTTGGCTGCATCAATGTTGTTTTGACCAACAACAATCGTTACTTTGCACGATTCGATTGATTTATACTCCACGCGTGACGATTCGCCGATTGCAAGAGCAATATCCCTAAGATAAGAAATTATGTGGTTATAACTATCTCTCAGCTCATTTGGAATTACAAATTCCAATGTCTTTGCATTAGTGAAGTCGGTTTGAATATTAAAACTAGAAATCAAATCATTACTGTCTGCAAACTTCTCAAGTACTTTGCACATATCTTTCCAAGCGTAGCTAGTACCTTTATAAAGCTTCCAGAGTTCTTTATATTCAGCATACTCAGGTAATGCTTCCATGACACCTGTAGAGCTCTTAAAAGATAACATATCCGGAATGGTGATAAATTGACCACTTCTTATATAGTTGAGCCATTCGCAACCATTTGAGACAACAAACTTTTTATCAAATGAGTCAAAACTATACGTGGGCTTATTTGCGAAAAATCCAGCTCCAACCAATAATGCAGACAAGTAAGCTGAATTATTTTCATATGCATCAGCGACTATTTGAGAGGACAGTGTAGTTGCGATATCGGCCTCATTTAACACAGGAAGGTTAAAAATTTGTTTGATTCGCGGATCCATCTTTCTTAGCTTCTCAATCAATTCAGCAATAGATTGCTTAATCTTCTTATCGTTATCACTATAAATCAAAGCAAACTTTAATTTGGATTTGATATCCTTTTTATCCATATAAGATAGAATATGATTTGTTATTTCAAGAAATTCTTTTGTATTATCATGAGTTCTCAGGTAAACACCATATGTAATCGTATCCGGATTAATCAATGTCGCTGAGGCTACATTATTGAATCTCTCTGTATTGTCACCATTCATCAAAGGAATAAATACTCTTCTGTTTTCTCGATTGGTGAGTATAAACGGAATTGCATTTATTAAATCTTTATCGGATGCCTTATAATCTCTCATTCTATATGCGAAAATAATTGGAGTGACTTTGGAATCAATAATTTTCACATACCTAATGACATCTTCTCGCTCTGGCTTTGAAAGTGAGGAGATCGTTTCCAAAAAGGCATCTCTATATCCATCATAGAATTTTGCCTGAGCTTCATCCATATCCCAAATACGTTTTAAACACAGCATCCACTCATTAAAGGCAATTACAGAATCTTTATGCTCATTGATTAACCACTGAATTCTATTGACTTCTTCTCCATTAAGAGAAAAGGTGCTTTTTACTTCCTTTGCGGCTTCAAAGAACAACCTATGAAGTTTAATAGATATTGTGTCTAATTCATCTAGTAATCCATCATCATCACAACGTTCATTCCACTTGGACTTATACCACTTACCAGTTGAGGCATTCTTATAATACTTTTCCAAATTGAAATCAACTTTGCTTTTCACAATACAAGGATGCTGCTTTTTCTTCTTATCGTTGATAGGACCATACAAACAGTCGGTAAGATTGCTTCTAAATGTCCAACCGTTTGTGATTTTATCAACAACCCACCGTTTGTGCTCTACATAAACTAATTCGGCAAAGATATCCTTGTTGCTTTTGATAAAACCACTATATTCACTCGCTGCTTTTGCGATCGACTCTTCCGACAAATCATCTAATGCAATTCCGCACGAATATAGAGAATTTTTTATTGCCAGAACACACGCAACTGATGCATCGTGATTATATTTATCCGAAAACTCGCGCTTAGCTTTTCTCAGATTGATGTTTAACTTTAACGGGCTATTCCAAGAGAGGTGGGCATTAAATGCCATTCGCTCAATCTCCTCGTAGCTTTTGTTTTCACTTGCCTTAGCTGTTACATTAACTGTTAAAATTCCTTTGTGATTTTTATTGTCATTACAAACACATGCTACCGTACATTTTAATTCAGCAAAGCTAGATACCACTTTAGCACAAGCCTTAGCTACTGATAAGTTCAATTGATCTTCGCCTAAAGCTACGAATACATAGCTTGATTCACATTTAGTAAGCATTAATTCTTGAGCGAGTGCCTTGTTGTACTGCAAATCAGCTCTGCTGGTGCCTCTACTAAATCCGTTTGCGAACCTTGCAGATGTTTCCGGATCATCAAAAACTTCTTCTGGCGTGATAAAGGTGATTTTTCCATAATTAGTACTACTTGTGTCTCCTTCACCATCTATCTCGAAGAAATCGATAAGGGCAGGTCGTTGATCCAAATATTCTTTTTTGTAAGCCACCTTATCTTGTGTTATAACTGCAATCTCTAATTTTTTTCCCTTGATTTGTCCTGCCTGCAAACAAATATCCAGGAACTGCTGTCCATATACACCAAAGCCCGCAATAAGAATTTTGATGGTATCGTCTGCGTTTTCGTAAAGAGGATGGTTAAAAATCAAACTTTGGAAAGCAAATGTCGAATCAGCTTCATTAAATTGTTCCAATTCTTTATCAATTATTTTTAGCTCGCTTCCAAGATCAAGAATATCGTTATATTGGGCCGGAATAAGCAACGCACATGCACTCTGCAAATCTTTTTTGAGTTCGTCACAATTGTCAATTCTTTTTCTCAGTTCTTTAGCTAAGCACTTTTTTAGAATTCCGGATATTTTAGCCTGGAATCTTACACTTGCTGTAATAGGACTTGCGTTAAGCAATTTAGAATTCGCAACGATTTCATCAATATTTGCGTAAAATTCATCTGAATACAAACTATCTTTAATATCATCGTCTAATGCAACTGCATTAAACAATACTGCACCAATTGAGTACAAATCAGACTGATTGGTGATTTTCCCTTTGAATACTTCCGGTGCACAAAATCCTGCAGTCCCTGTAAAGGTGGGGAAGTTTGTATAAACAGAATAAATGGAATTTACATCGAAAAGTTGAACCTGTTCAGTCAAATGACGTCCATCTCTGATTGAAAATCCAAAGTTTTCAGGTTTAATGTCACTATGAATCAATCCGGCTGTATGCAGTGTTTTTACGCACTCTGTTAAGTTATATAAAGTTTTAAGAATTACAAAAAGAGCCTTGGCTGGGTTGCGAGAAGGGTGTTTGTGGACCTTTTCTAAATACTTATCGAACGTTTCAAAATCTCCGGTATTATCAATAGTCCAAATATACGCACTTCCACCTGCATTGCCATTTTCGTCACAACCTCTGAAAATCTCAAAACTTGGAATAAATGTACTAAACGAATTGTTTCCTTTTTCAGCTTCTTTTTTTGCATCTTCAAGAATATGATAGGATTCTATGTATTCATCCATCATAGCAGCGTAAGTTTTGGTTGCCTCTTCGTTTTGATTGGAACAAAAAAGTTGGTTGTCTTTTTTACGGATAATTGCGAATAATTCGCCATTGTTGTGATCGCAAGGATAAAACTCCTTCAGTCGCCCCGTTTTTCTTCCACAAGTTGCAATATAGGATACAGATGATGAACCTGCCCCGTCTTTAGATATAATTGAAAATGTTTTTTTATTTCCTGAAATTTCTTCACATAGTGTTATTTTTTCGCCTTTTCTCATAAAAGCTCTGGAATCCATCGTTGAATAATTCTCCTTTCATTTTTACGACAGTTCTTGTTTGCATAACAATAATATCATTTATAAAAATGCAAACAAGAGGGGGGTTAATTGTCTTCTGTCCTTAATGTTATAAATGCAGAGTAAAGCAACATCATATCGATAAGGTTCTTCTCAGAAAAAAGTTGATATGAGCAATCTTCTAATTTCCTATTTAATGACTCACAATACTCATCATAAAAATCATCAAAAGTCTCGTTGTATTTCTCGCCGATACGACTCAGTACAAAGTGATTATAAAACAAGTACATAAATCTTGTTCGAGTAAAGAGATTATAACCTTCAACCTCTGCCTCACTTAAAACCTGCTTCATTTGTTCATTAAGTTTTTTTACCAAAGTAGAAAGTTGGGTGTGTAATTTGACGTCATATTCTTTCTTGGCAAATAGTTCATCAAAAACAGTTTCATAAAACTCTAATGAATAACAATTTGGAATAAATCCAGTGCCATCTGTTTCCATTTTGAGTTCATCTATCAACTTCCCAAAATTAGACTCAGCGGATTCTTGATAGTTTTCATTTTCAAATGCAGCAGATGTTGTATATTTTATTGTCGTATCAATATCATAGTTCTGAAGAATAATTTCTAAAAACTCTTCTTCTGATAGCCCCAAGTAGTTGTCAATTTTCAAATGCTTATTGCCGTCGTCCTGACTATCTGTTCTTATAAAGTTTCTATAGACTTCGGTACCTAAGGCTTTTTTATCAGTAAGCATTTTTGCTTCAAAATATTTTTTCCCTAATTGGGAAGTTGATTTGTCTATTTCCTTCTCGGCAGATTTAATCTTAGAAACTATTTTCTTGATCATTGCATTCGCAGAAAGATATTTTTCTGCTGGAGAATATGTTCTGCTGTCTTTATTTAACCAATACAAATAAATAATTTCTACAAAATTCTTAAACTGTATCGTTATACCTGATGGCTCTTCATAAACACCATTCAACTGGTAATCGTTGATATAACGAATTATATTGTCGCAATAAAAATCTTCGAACAGATTTTTTTTGACATCTCTTAAAGTATTTGTCTCATTATTTTCAAAGCTTATAGACATATCAAAGGCGAACGCAAACAAATATAAGATTTCTTTCATTTCAGAACCTCTCTTATATTTACCTTCGGCTAAATCATTTGAAATTTTCAAGATCTCTGGGATAGACGCTCTATCGCTTACATTATCTAAACCTTTAGCAAAACTTTGATTTGTTTCCGTCCTAAACTCTTTTATTCTTTTAATTAACAATGGGATAACTTTTTTCAAAACATCAGGATTCTCATTTGCTACCAATGCCAGATGATCCATCAATTCATGATTCGAAAGTTCAACCTCTTGCTTTTTTTCTAGTTGACTCTCTACTATGTCTTTAATTTCACTCGTTAGTAATTGCTCATGCAGACCCTTTTTTTGAATAAAGAACTCTATCGCTTTGTACTGAACTCGATTACAACTAATTTCGATTTCTTTTAATGCTGATACAAATGAACTATATTCTTCTTTCGATTTATCGTCTGCCTTTTCAAATAGCTTTGCGATTTGTTTGATTAAATAATTATTGAATTTTTCTTTTGAGTCTGCGGAAAGCGAGTAATTCATTATACTTTCTATCAAACTACAATCCACATTATCTTCATCTACATCGATTCCCATATGTGATTTCACAAGAGCAACAAATCGTTTTGTCTTGAGATGTTCACATAACTTGTGTTCGACAACAAATTGCATCACTATTGGAAACTGCCGGATATGTTTTTCTTGCTCAAGAAGTTCGATGTTTTTCAGTTCTTCATCATATTTTTCCTTAAAGGCGATTCTAACTCCATCTAAGTAACTTTTAATTTGTTCAACCAAAGATCTATCAAAATCTTCTATGCTAAAAGATCCAATCGCTTTACCATTAGTGTCTATTTTTGCTTGTGGGTTATTAGGATGGATAATTTGCAATAATTGTCTTGCGGTTTGCTCTTTAACTGAATTATTATGCTTGGAAACTAGTAATGTTAAATCATCATCTTTTTCGTCATTGCGGTAAAGAATGTTACCATACACATCAAGCAACACTCGTAAATATTTGCTAGGCTGAATTGGTGTCAAATAATTTTTAAATATTTCATCGCCAATATTGCTAACAATACCATCGTAATCATTTTCGATAATATTGATTAACTTTTTGCTTTGAAAACTCGTACCTCTTAAACAGTCTAATTTACCGAGAATTTGCTTAAGAATTTTTAAACGAATTGGAGAATCAGGCAAATTGTATTCTGGAGATACCAATTCATTAACAAGTCGTTCCATGTATTCCTTAGGTGTCTTGTACGCCAAGTTGAACTTCATCATTTCGTTCCAACACATTTCAGGAAAATTTTTTATAGGTTGAATGTAATGCAGCTCCAATTGCTCGCGATATTGTTCTGGAGTTAAGTTCTTTTCGAGTTCAATGCCATAAGAAGCAAACATTCTGAGGATTTTCATTCTCACAGTTTGTTCAGTATCTGTTTTTTTGTCTTTAATGCAATTTTCTAGGTCAAAAATCAATTTTTCTATATCTTCTTTAAAATATAGTTTTTTGCTGAAATCTCTTTTCGCTATTTTAATGGCTTGTGTAATTCCACCCATTTTTATTACCTCTTTTCTTTTGGTGATTTAATTGCTTATTTTTCTTTTTCCTCTGGTAACACTTCCATAATATCGTCAACCGAGCAATCTAGATACCTGCATATTTTCGCAAGTGTATCAGTAGTTACAGCTTCATCTTTGCTCAGTTTTCTCATAGCATGTTGCGTTAACTTTGCTGCTTCTTGGAAATCTTTCTTCTTCATTTTTTTGTCAAGTAGCAGGTGCCATAATTTGTTGTAAGATACAGCCATAAATATGTTTCCTTTCTGTATAATAATGTAATTATTATTTGACAAGATGTATTATACCACAGTCATGTCGAAAAAACAATATTAATTGCGGCATTGCACAAAAAAGTGCGATATAACGACATTATAAGTATAAAAAAGAGGTCATCTAAGCATTGTGCTAATGCATTGTGCTAAGATGGCCTCTTTATAAATCATGTATCACAATTTCAAATTAAATATTACTCTCAACTTTTGACTTTTGCGAGAACTTCATCAGAATAAATGTCAAGAATTAGTTCTTTCAAAAATTCTTCATATAAAAGACAATCAAAATACTCTTCGCCATATATGTTAAGAGTTTCCTCCGTAGACATTCCTATATGCTCTGCAGTCGATTCAATTAGAGAACGGCGCTCTTCTGAGTTGATTTCGTATTTTTCTTTTTCAGCGATTGCTTTGAGAATCATTATGTCGCCGTATCCACAAAGAGCAGCTTCTCGGAATTCTTCCTCAGTCATTTCGTAATAACTATCAAGATATTCACTTAAACTAATCCCTTCGGCTTCAGCGAATGCCTTTTGCGCAGAAACCATATTGTTTACATATGTTTTACTTTCTTCCGGAAAGCCGATAATTAAAGAGGATTCAAGAATCATATCACGCGCTGCTTCATAAAAGCGATTTTCAATGATTTCTTTTTTAATCATTTCTCTGACATCGTTTGCATTTTTACAGTTGAAATATTCAACTGCAATGCTGTCAGAAAGTTCAGAAGCTTCAATATTCAAAGAACTCATGTGCATTTGAATTGCAGTAGAAAGATCTGTATCTGATACCATGTATTCATCTGCGGGAACTTCTAAGGACTTATAATCGCAAAGATCAACATAATCAAGTGCGGTCTTGTTCGCTTCAGAGTTAGTGCATCCGCAAACACCACACACCAATATGCAACATAGTAATATTAAAGCTCCTATTCGTTTCATAATGTATTCCTTTCTGGCGGGACAGAATATCTGTCCCGCCACATTAATTTAGATGTGACAATTCTTTGTGCATTCAATACCCCAATAGTCAGGATAGTGATATGTGTTAAACGTTCTGTAATACCAGATGCCAGGACACTGAACTTCTCTAAGATAAATTCGATAGGCCGAATGATCTCTGCCTAGAGTCATAGTTTTTCCTCTACTACCGGTATCAATATTTCCACCCCAAATCCAACGACCTCTAGTATCTCGCATTGTTACATACAAACGCGAGTTACCTTCTTTGGATTTGCGTGTCAAAGGATTAATGTAATAGGTGTGAATCTTGATTTTAGCGTCCTTTTTCGTGCTGTCTAGCCGTACCGTAGTGTAGCCGGTATCTCTATTGTTCGAAGGGATGTTGCCCGTTCGCCAAGTTGCAGCCGATGCCGAAACAGCAGTGATGCTAAACATCGTCACGATGACAAGGACGAGAGACATTACTTTAATAAAAATTTTGCTTTTTGCCATGATGATTTACTCCTTATTTCTTTGATTGATAAATAAATTTTTTACTTTTTGTGGGTAGGCTTATCACGTGTTTGGTTCATAGAAGTGTACTCCTTTCACTACTGTGTCTTCTATTATAAGCCCATATTTATTTGTAGAGAGTCAGGGGGTGGCCATTCCAATTAAGCCGCACGTTCCACCTCCATAACATACTTCTGTACATAGCGGATTTCACGAGGAATACGGTTAATCGTATCGTTAAGACGCTTGTTGCGATCCCACTTCGCAAAACTTAAAATTTCGCCCTCTGCACGACCATCCTTAAACCACTCGTATACGCCTTTTGAAAACGGCTGCGTAAATAGCCAAAAGGTTCCTTCTTTATTTTTCAGATGAAATTCAAGGAACTCCTTCTGAACAAGTCTATCGTTTTCCTTTACTTCTTTGACTGCCTTCGTTACAATTACTCTGTTTTTCATTTCTGTATTCTCCTTTGAATTTCGAATTTTCTTTTTAGCTTACAGGAACATATTAGCACATATCAAATTCCACATTTGTAGGGGGTGGTGTTTTGTGTTTTTCCTTGTGTTTCTGACAATGACATTATATTTCATTTAAAATTTGAAAAACGAAGGGGGGAACAAAAAAAGACCAGACTGCAATCAGTCTGATCTTTTTGAGTGTAGTTCTTATTAGGATAATTTTAAAAATTTTTTGACAGATTCAAACTCATTCATTGGTATTACTTCGAATTGCCTTAACAAAATTGGCAATTCTGTAATAGGCATGTTTTCATCAATGAGCGTAATTATATTGCCGTCCTTTCTTCCAGAGCGTTTTTCGTTGGCAAAAGCTGTCCACTCATATTGAACCCACCCAGAAAGAACATTTTCTCGATTTGTCGCAATGATAATTATGTTTTTTGTTGCATCTAATGCTTTATCGATCTCGGCAGAATAATCAGCATTTGATATAGCCGGCAAGGACATTTCAGAAAGAAATGTTGCTATTCCTTGAGAAATCAAATGATCGTACACTTTTTTCGCTTGTAAGAAATCTTGACTTTTATGAGAAATAAAAACATCTACATTATTTAGCTCCGAAAACTCTTGCAAAATTGCATTGGGTATAAACTTATTTTTATCATGAGCTGCCTTTATTACATCTGCTATGCTATGAAACGCACTTCCGCCGAGCCAAAACTGGTATTTTAACTCATTTTCATCAAATAAATAAATGGCAACCCCTTGTACGCCAAAAATAAACTTATCGGGAAACGAAATGCTTCTTTTTTCTACAGTTTCTATTCTTTCTAAGAGTGCAGTCAAAGAGTTCCCATAAAACACATATCTATGTACCGATTCTGTTATACAATACAACTCCGAAACAACTGCTCTGTATTTGTATGGCGGCTGTACTGAAATATTTTTACGCATAAACATATTAACTATCGTATCAAAATCAACAATTGACCAGTGAAACGCCATGTCGCATATGCAGTCCTCATAAGATAAATATGTCGCGAGATAATTTACACCATCATACAAATCAAGACCTACACCCGCCTTGTTTTCCTTCAAATAGAACTTATCTATAGTTTTTCCTGCTGTTGTTTTGGCGAGTGATGACAACATATTTTTGATTTCAATTAATGTTTCATCGTTTTCACTTTGCGTTTCAACCCAGGCTTCAACGGCAGAATGACGGCTTCGATTACTCGCTTTCAATTCGCGTATCTGTTTATCGTACATCTGTCCGATAAGCAAGCACTGTTCTTCTGTTAAATCTTTTTCAGATATTTCGCCAGTGCGGTATTTTTTAAAAAGTTCGAGTAGTTCCTGATTATCATTACTCATAAACTAACTCCTTTCATTGTGGTCCTTATTTTGTCTAATACTCCAAAACTTTTTTATACTATTGACAAACTGCGCAATTCGCTCATCAATAGGAGGCTTTTCACCCATGAAGAATTCTTGTCTGCCCAAATAGTATCTGCACTCATCATCGAGTTCAGCGCCGTCTATCTTGAATGGCATAATTATCAAACCGACCTTGATTCTGCTCGTAGCAATATCAAGTTCGTTTTTATGTATGGAGATAAAATTGAGCTTTCGCTTACAATCACGACAAAAGCACGAGCTTCTTTAACACCTTGAACAATTTGTTTTGCATATGAACCGGCTTCAATGCTCGATGATGCGATCCAACAATTAATACCATTGCTAATTGCAATGGTAACAAGCATATCCACAACATCTTGGTTTTGCGAAGAATAACAAAAGGGGGGATGACAAATCAATAACCAATTTTGTGATTTCCCATATCATCGGCCAATTGTCTTGATTCAATTCGCTCAATCATAAATGCGGCTTGATCACACCCGTGTTCAAGAGCGCGCTTGTACATTTTATAAGCTTCGTTATTATCCGGTTTGCATCCTCTGCCAAAGAAAAGAAGATTACCGTATACAAATTCACCCTCTTTTTCGCCATAGCTCGCAGCAAGTTTTGCATACCTTATCGCCTTATGATAGTTTTGATGTTCAGGCAACTGATAGAGAATTGCTAAATGAGTTGGTGACAACACATGACCATGATCCGCCGCCAACGCATGATAATGTATAGCTTTCTCCAAATTCAACTCAACATGTCCGTGTTCATACATATAACCAATCATGTACGCCGAGGCAACATGACCGCTATCTGCTGCAATCTCAAAGTTTTCTTGTGCAATTTTATAATCATTTATAAAACCGTTGGTACCTCTGAAATACAGAAGACCCAATTGATAACGCGCATCCATATCACCTTTGCCTGTGTTAATTGCGTGTTGAAAATAGAAAGCCGCCTTAAAACAATCGGGTTTCTTATCTTCGCTCAATAATCCCTTCATATATAGACACCCTAATTCATAGGCTGCCATAGGGTATGTATCAACAATGTTTTTATATAAATTTTCTGCTTTTTTGAATTCGCCATACTGAATGTAGAACTTCGCCAGTCCACTTATTGAAACATTATCACCGTGTTCCATTGCAGATAGGTACTGTTGCTCTGCGGCATCATAATCAAAGTCACAGCCCATACCCATTGACAACATAAATGCATACTGTTGTTTTGAATATTCACTACCACCTTGTGCCGCTTTCTTGTGACACTCAAATGATTTTACAAAGGATTGCTTCTCTTTTGGAACAACACCACGATAGTGCATTTTTCCTAACATAGAGGTAGCAAAAACGCCATAAGGACTATCACTATTAGATAATCTTGTAAACCACGAATATGCTTTTGAAAAATCTCTTTTGGATTGTCCGTCTCCATTGGTATATCCATAGAAATACATATTGGCGATTTCATACATAGCCTTTTCATCACCAGACTCAGCACGCTTTAATGTGGTGGCAAAATCATCGTTGACATCATAGTCGCTGTTACTCTGAAAAATATCTTTGTATTTTTCCATGTTAACCGGTAATGACTTCATCCAACTTAATATATTCTCAAACGGAGATTTATCATAAGGTTCAAATACACATACAGCGTCTTTGTCTGGTAAGAAACTTAGATCTTCAGGCATATCATCTTTGTCTTTAGGTATAGAAACTCCTGGCATAATAAGAGGTATTATGTTTTTTTTACTTCTATATGCTGTAAGTAGTTCTTCTCTAACCCAATCGATTTTGTCATGTCTCATTAGCTGTTCAAGACAAGGCTGTGTGACAATTAGCAAAAAATCTTTGCAGGATTCCACTGCATTTTTTAATCTTTCGGGGAAACTACCTGCATGCTGTTCATTCGGATTGTAATATACTTCGTATCCCAGCTTTTCTAAATCAGAACATATTCTTGCAGCGAAGTTGTTTCCTTCACCGTCGTTTTTATATGATATAAAAATATCCTTACCCATTATTTCGCCTCCGTTCGATCTTATCTATCATAATTTTTGCTTCATAAGAACCGTGTTGATACGCGTAATGATAATACCGTAATGCTTCAGTTTCATTCGCTTCACATCCTCTTCCAAAAAACAAAAAATTCCCACATAGAAAGGCTCCGTGCGCATGACCAGCATCTGCTGCTGATTTTGCGTATTTAAATGCTTTTTGATAATTGATAAACCCTTCAATTTGATACAAATATGCAAGCTGTCCATAACCACCTATATGACCTTGATTGGCTGCCATCAGTTCGTATTTTATACTTTTTTCATAATTGATTTCACATCCAAGTCCAAATCGATACATCCAACCAAGTTTATATTGTGCTTCAGGAATTCCCGCATCTGCAGCAATTTTAAAATACTGCACAGCTTGTTCAAAATCCTTTTCAAAATCACCCAGCGGAGGATTGTAGTAAAGCATTCCTAATTCATATGCAGCCAATACATGTCCCTTGTTGACCGCTCGCCGAAAGCAACTTTCCGCCCTATAACAATCCGGCATTGGCGGCTGTGTTTGAACACCTAATTTATATAACATTCCTAGCTGATACGCTGCAGCAGGCATCTTTCCCTGTATTTTTTTCAATAAATCAATTGCATCTTGAAATTTTCCATAAGCTACATAGAATTCCGCCTGCTCTTTTATCGCAATACTATCCGCAACAGTTAGAGATTTAAAGCCCTGATCTATCGATTGATAATCAAACTTGCATCCTGATCCAATACGCCTCATTGCCGCATTTAACATTGCTGCACTTTTATCATATTTTGCCGCTTCTTCCCTCAATTCAAAAGCTTTTTCAAACGATTGGGATTCTCCAGGAAGCTCCCCCGAAAAATACATTCCTGCCAAACGGTTTAATGCTAATGATCTTAATTGCACATTATCACACTTCACTATTTCACGATACCAAAAACTTGCTTCACTTGCTCTAGGTGCTCCAAATCCATACATATAAAAAGTGGCAATCTCATACATCGCTTCGTAATCTCCACTTTTGGCCCGTTTTTGCGCATCTTCAAAATCTTTTTCGATACTATAATCAGGGTTACTTTGGTATGTCGTTCTATACAATTCACCATTAGAAGGAATAGATTTCATCCATTTTAGAATAACTTCAAATGGAGACTTGTCATATGGTTCAAATATGCTTACTGCATCCGTATCCGGCAAAAACCTTAAATCTTCAGGCATATCTTCCTTATCCTTAGGCATAGAAACTCCTGGCATAAGAAGAGGAATTATATTTTTGTCGTTTCTATATGCAGTAAGTAATTCCTCTCTTACCCAATCAATTTTATCATGCTTGATTAACTGGTCGAGGCATGATTGGGTTACTATTAACAAGAAATCCTTACATGCTTCAACCGCATTTTTTAATCTATCAGGAAAATTCCCTGCGCGTTGCTCATTAGGATTAAAATACACATTATGTCCCATTCTCTCTAAATCCGAACATATTCTTGCGGCAAAATTACTACCTTCACCATCATTTTTATATGATATAAATATATTTTTCTCTTTCATTAACACTTTACCTCCACTCCATACTGTACTATTGATATATATTATACATTTTTCTTTCACGAAAAACAAGAACATCATAATATTTACAATAGAAGACATAATCTGCCGATTCCTTTGTATATCCAGTTCATCTCCAGCATCTTTTTAGCATCAACAATTATTCACAGTTTCTTTTTCACCTACATCGAAATCTATCGAAGACATCGATGAAAACAATTCAACAACACATTGAAAACAAGAACATATCCTGTTGAAAACAATCTAGGAGGTACACTTGAATCATCCCTATATCCTCTTATAAACCACTTTAGTAATAAACTAAAATCGTCCTTTTTGTCCCGTAAGTATGTACTTTTTCCTCCACCCTTCTGTTTGCAAAACATCCCTCTCTTGTAGCAAAAATGCTTAAATCGAGACAAAGCAGAACTGTTTTCGGTTGAAAACAGAGCGGCTTTTTGTTTTTTACGGGTATATGTCAAAGTCATTTTCTTTTCATCATTCGCGTAGCGATGCTGTGCGTGATGTAAGCCACGCATACACTCACGCCCCATCAAACGCATAAACCAAAATCGAATTTATGTAAATATGATGTACTCCTGACGGTGAAATAATTATGTAAAGCGGCTGGGATTGCATCCCCTTGATAATTTTTCTACTCTACTTGCGACATGAAATTTATTTTTCTTTATAATATATTATGAGGATATTATCTTGATGCTGCATTAACTAATCTATTACTTAAATGGTACATTCTCGCCATTTAAGTGCAGCATCTATGCGACATTCGTCCCATCCTCAAATTGAATACACAAACAAAAAGGCCACTGAGAGTCATTGCGTAAGTCGCACGCGATGGCTGTCAGCGGGTCTTTTTTGTCCAGAAAGAAGGTGAGTCCCATGCAGTATTAAACATCGTCAGCCGAGCGAGCTGCTCCGCTGACACATCCACCCATACACCTTGTTGAACCTTAGGTGGTACTGATTTATGAACAACATTGTTCTCATCGACCGAACTCCCATCGAAGTGACCGAAGATGTCTATCGCGTGTACTACCATCCCACCTGAACCACCCATACATATGCCCTTCGTCACGGTCGTTGCTCCAATTCCAATTGGCGCACCTGTAAAGGCGATTGCGGCACATGCTCCATCACATCGAAGGCGATATCAGCTCGATCGAAGAACTGATGGAAAACATCGGTTGGGATATCGCACAAGATAATTGCAATCCGGCTGACATTGTGCTTAGCAATATGTGTCACCAAGAACTTGTGGAAGCTATCCAAGCGATTGACCCTAACGGGCTTTATATCGCAGAAATGCTCTCTGACGGCAAGTCTGTTCGTGAGATTGCCGATTCGCTCAACATCCCCAAAAGCACATACTCTGACCGTATCGCTCGATTGCTTCAAAAGCTCTGCTTGCTCGGCTTTTAACACTCTTTGAAAAGATCCGCTATCAGCATCCCTGCCGTCATCTTTTTGACGGCAGGGATGCCTGCTTTTGCTCCCGTTTTCAAATAATTATAATTATTTTCTCAAAAACTCGAACAAATGGTACTTTTATGTCCAATAGATAGTAGAGGGGGTTATTTCTCCTCCTCCCCTTAGATGACGATCTATCTATCATCCATCTATGTGATCTATCTATATAGTCGCAGATTATCATCGTGGTTTTTATCGAAAAGCCGCGTAGGGCAACCGGCGCAAAACGGCGTACCTTCTGTTGGAAACCAACCTGGTTCGACAACAATTCGGTGTAAACCGATTTACATATATAAAACAATTTTAAGGAGGAACAGGCTGTGTTTTTCAAAGCCCCTGCCGAGATGATCGGCAAATACCATCCCGAGTGTGTTGTTCTGTACGCACTCATGTACAGCCGCCTGTTGCTTTCGGTAAACAACCCGAAATTCCGTGGCGAGAACGGACAGGCCTTCATTCACTTCTCAGTTTCCGAGGTGCGACACGTGCTGATGATGTCGGACAACCCATACCGCATCACAAGCATCTACGGCGAGCAATACCTCCACGAGGAATGTCTCATGTTCGTTCAAGATACCGTAGGATGCAACGATGAAGAGTTCGACCAATATTTTTGTACTTGAACGAGGTCGGTTTCATCAAACTGGTCGACAATATTTTCGCATTTAACGGAGGATATTACATCGATGTTAAAGAAACACCGATTCTTGACAATGACGATGAATAACGCGGTTGGATTAAATTCCATCTCCTCTGCCCACACTCCTTTTGAAACGGAGTGTGGGGCTATGGGGGCGGAGAATCATAGTGCAAATCAAGCAGTACCGACTGAGCGTATGTTGCGGTTTTTGAAAGGAAACAACCCGTACCAATTTCAAGTAGATGGTACAGCGGTAACGATATCCTTTAGCGGCGAGAAGCCGTTTCAGGATGTGCTTGTGAATGCGTTAAACGCAAGCTGACAAAAATTTACCACTCGACAGAAAGGCGGTGGTTATGTTAAGATGAATTCGAAGGATTTGTGTGCCGCCGTTTACGGAGGTACACACTATGAAAAGTAAATATACCGACTTTCTGCCGAGTGAGCCTGTGGAAGTGAAATGGCATGCGGCCGCTTACATTCGCTTATCAAAAGAGGATGGCGATAAGGCAGAATCCGACTCGGTCGCGAGTCAGCGCGAGATCATCAAAGCTTATGTGAAAGATCATCCCGATATGGAGATCGTCGATTTTTACATCGATGACGGCTGGTCGGGCACGAACTTCGTGCGCGCATCGTTTGAACGCATGATTGAGGATATCCGATGTGGGATCATCAACTGTGTCATCGTGAAAGATTTGTCCCGCTTCGGCAGAAACGCCTCGCTGGCAGGACAATATATTGACGATTTCTTTCCGCGACACGGCGTGCGCTTTATAGCCATAAACAATAATCACGACAGCATGTCGCAAAACGGCAATGCAATGACCAACTGCATTATGCTGGGTGTGACAAATGTCATCAACGAGAGTATCTCTGCGACAACATCCGTGAATATTCGCGGCACGCTTAATCTCAATCGCCAACAAGGATTATTTATCGGCTCGCATGCCTCCTATGGGTATCTGAAGGATCCGAACGATCATCACAAGCTGATTATTGACGAGGGTGCGGCGCCCATTGTGCGACGCATCTTCGAGGAATACCTCGGCGGTAAGGCGATCATCGCCATCGCAAAAAGTCTCAACGGCAACGGTATCCCCTGCCCGTCCGTCTACAAAGCGCTACAGGGACAGAAATACCGTCAGCCGAGCAACCCTGACGGCAAGGCGCTGTGGAGCGACCGTTCCATCCGCCGCATTCTGGAAAATCAAATGTACTGCGGGGATATGGTGCAAGGCAAGCGGGAAAAAATTTCGTATAAAATCAAGCAGATCAAGGATATGCCGAAAGAGGATTGGATCATCGTCGAAAACACGCACGAGCCCATCATCTCGCGGGAGGATTTTGCGAAAGTACAGGCGCTCTTAAACAGCGGCATCCGCCGCTCACCGAAGACAAAGCAAGTCGATTTGTTTTCGGGGCTGGTGCGGTGTGCCGACTGCGGACGCGGTATGAACAAGAAAACCAACACCCACGATTACGGCACCTATCATTACTATCGCTGTGCCACCCGACGCAAAATGAGCACGACTGCCTGCACCAACCACACCATTCGCATCGACAAATTGGAAACGGCGGTGCTGAAAACCATTCAGAATCTGATTGCCGTGGCGATCGAGTTTGATGAGGTACTGGCACAGCTTCGGCAAAACGATCAGCGGCGCACCCAGTCGTCACATCTGGAGTCGGCGCTTCGCACTAGGCGGCAAGCCCGTGAGAAAACGATGCGGCTGATGACAGAACTGTACCCCGACTGGAAGAACGGCGACATCACCAAAGAGGAATATACGCGGCTTAAAGCCGAATTGTCCGTAAGACTCGAAGAACATGACAAGCACATCTCCTCGCTTGAAAAGTCCATTGCGGATTTTTTATGTGGCTTCTCGGAGGAAAACGATTTTGTCGCGCATTTCAAGCGACGCGGCAATGTCGATCGTCTCACCCGCCCGCTCCTGACGGAGCTTGTGGATGTGATCTATGTCCACGAAGGCGGCGATATTGAGATTGTGTTCAAATTCAAGGATGCTTACAAGGAAGCTCTCGAATATATCGAGCTTAATAAGGATATTATCCACCCGAAAAAAACCGCATAATGATAACAAAACAGCCGTGGGAGCAATCCCACGGCTGTTTTCTGTATTATCGTCTGACAGGGCCGATGATGCCGCAGGCGATTTTGTTGCCGGCGTTGCCGCTCGGCTGGGTGGTGAAATCGTCGGGTTTGTCGTGCAGGATGATCGTTTTGCCGATCACATCGCGCACGGTGAAACGGTCAGTCAGGAACGCCATATATGCCTTACCGTTCACACCAAAGATCGGCGGCAGATCGCCCGCGTGATACGGATGCGGACACATGTGAGGATTATAATGTGTGCCTGCATCGGTAAACGCATCCGTAGCATTTCCTGTGCAGGACGGGCCGCCGTGAATATGAAAGCCGAAAATCGGTTGCTCGCATTGTCTTGCCGTTTGCGGAAGACCGTCAAACATCACCTCTACAAGCACACCGTTTGGTCGCTGAAAGAACCGCACCACGCCGTGAACGGCACTGTTTGCCCCCGCTCCGTTCAACACCGCGACCGCATCGGGCAATCGTTGTGATTTCGCTCGTTTATACAACACCCTCACTCCTTACAAGTTGCTTTTACCAGTATATGCCCGTAGCAACTATCTGTTGATTGACGGGAGGTGTTATGCGGTGGTATAATGAGGATGCAGTGAAAAAATTGTTAAAATATAACCTTTATTAGTGTGGTGACTTTAAATGTCCAAAAAGATATGGTGTATAATAATTTGTTCTTTGTTTGTGATAATTGTTTTGCCGATAGCAATTGATTGGCTTATCATCGGCAACGATTTTCCAAGCAACATAACCAATTCAGATTGGGTGGGCTTTTTAGGTGGTTATGTAGGTTCAATTTTAGGCTGCATAATTTCGCTTGTTGGTATTTTATGGACGATAAAATTTACACGCGAACAAAACAGAGCGGACCGCGAATTACAAATCCGTCCATACCTTGACATTAGATATGTCCAACTATTTGAAAAACTAAAAAAAGAAGTGTTATGGCTTGGATATGTGATGATTAATGAGTTTGACGAAAATGATGCTGATTTCAACGATGCTCACAGAGGACTTTTATACTTGAAAAATGTTGGAAATGGTCCGGCTACGAATATTAATGTTACTGTTTCTGTTGAAAACATTAAGGTGAAATATAATGCAAAGTTTACAAACCAAAACATGAAGGTAACATCAAATTCAATTCAACCAAGTGAAGAATCGACCATATCTTTCATAATCACAAATAATCGTATTGCCCCTTCTAAAGATGAACTCACATGGAATGAACACGGGTTTGCATATTGTGACCATATTAAGTATCCAATCCCGGATGGATATAACATAACAATACAATTGTCTTATAATGATTTGTTAGGTAATGCGTTTAACCAAGAATTAAAATTCACAGTTCACTATCATATGAGTTGCGACAAAGAAAAAGGCGGATCATATGGGTGCGATTTACACCTAGAAGAAATAGGCGCACCTCAAAAGAAGTAATACAAGAGAAAAGGAAGATTACAATGCAAATCTCTAACATAGCGGCTCTTGCATTTTTTGAGCAACACATCGACCGCTATTATGTGCAGTACAGTGACTTGTTGTCGCGCGAACAATACGACGACAGCGAGCAGGTATATTTCGCCGCAGACGAAGCCGCATTTTCAGCGGGACAATGGGTATCGGTTACGGTTACGGAAGATGTTGTCGTGTTGGAAGTTGAGGGCGACTCATCGGCATTGGAAGAAGCCATCGCTTATGTCAAAACCAAAGAGCAACCGTCATTTTTGCGGCTTGACAAGCAGATGGCAACATCCCTTTCGGAGCGATTCGCTCTTTGCAAAGTGGATAATCGCGAATGGTCACATGAAGGTGTGTTTGGTGCTTGCAAAGAATGCTCCGTTTTCACCCAAGCCGACATCATCGTTCGCAGAGCAACCGCCGAGGATGCAGCTTATATTCAAACCCTTCCTGTTTCCGAATGGGGCAATCTGCCGGTTGTGATCCGCTTCTCTCGCAACCTTGATCAAATTCTCCTTGCCGAGAAAGACGACGAATTTGTCGGTTATTTGGTGTATGCGTCTTCTTACGCGAATTATAATGACATCGTCAATGTTATGACACACCCGAGCAAACGCGGTCTTGGAGTCGGAAAAGCACTTGTGGCTGCATTGAACGGTATATCCATTGCAAATGGCAAAATGCCGTATTACGGTGAAGCGAAAACAGTCGCTTCTGCCGCGCTTGCTGCATCTATGAGATTTGAACAACTTCTGCCTCCTAAAGCGGTGTATACATTTGAACCGAGGTGAGCATTATGCGAACTATATTGATTGCCGGTGGCAGTGCGAGTGGCAAAAGCACACTGGCGGCACTCCTTGCTGAGCGGTTATCAGCGGATCATCGCATGGTGGTGATTGCCATGGACTCGTTCTATAAACCCGAAGCCGATCTGCCGCTTGTCACCACAGCGAACGGCAAAACCTATCGCGACTACAATGCACCCATGTCGTTCAATCTTGTGCGAATGCACGAGGCGATCGCGACGGCAAAAGCGGAACACGACATTGTAATCGTCGAAGGACTTTTGGTGCTTGACGAAGCCGCGGTATGTTGCGAAGCGGACATACGCATTTTTGTCGATTGCCCTGCCGATGTGCGGTTTGCCCGTCGCATCAAGCGCAATCTCTCATGGGGGCTTTCTGCCAATGACGTCATCGATGTGTATGTCGATCTGGTGCGTTATCGTCACGAGCAATATGTTGAACCAACCAAGGCAAATGCGGATATCGTGATCGATTCCTTGCACGGACTCGAAGAGGCGGCAGAAACGATTATAGCACGGATAAAGGAGTGCTGAACTATGATCCACAAGGCAACTTTAGAGGATGCACCGCTTGTAGCGGCACTTGCCGCCAAATTGTGGCCGCATCATACTGTAGCGGAAATGACTGCTGATTTTGAGGAAACACTCCAAAAGCAAGATGTAGCGGTATTTTTGTTATCGGCAGATGATTACACCATCGGCTTTGCACAATGTGGACTACGACACGATTATGTCGAAGGGACAAGCACCAGTCCCGTCGGATATTTAGAAGGTGTTTATGTGGATCCGCCTTATCGCAAAAACGGTTACGCCAAGCAATTGCTTTCCGCTTGTGAGACATGGGCAAAGGAGCAAGGCTGTGCGGAATTTGCCAGCGATTGCGAATTCCTCAACACCGACAGTCTGCAATTCCATTTGAACGTTGGCTTTGAAGAAGCTAACCGTATTATTTGTTTTAGAAAGATATTGTGATATATAGGAGATAAGAAATGTCTGCCTCTGTAAAAGTAATCGAAATCCACGGTGCAAATCAAGCACCCGTAACCGATACGATCTATCTCCCTACCTGTCGCGGGATTGTACGTGATGGTACGAAGATTTTAATATCTCACGAAGAAAATGTGAATTGTTATTCCATCCCTGGTGGGAGTTTGGAAGATGGTGAAACATTCGAAGATTGTTGTGTGCGGGAGATCGGCGAGGAAACGGGATATGCCGTCAAACCGACAAAGCATTTCTTAACCATACACGAATACTACGGAAACTTTTTGCTCATCCATCAATATTACCTGTGTGAAGTGGTCGGTACGACACAGCGGCAACCAACCACATCTGAGATTGAACGAGGTCTTGTACCGAAATGGATGGAGCTCGAAGACATCCTCGCTGTATTTGCCCACCATAACGATTGGGTAGAAATTAACGAACAGCGACGTGGTATGTATTTGAGAGAACACACCGCACTCATGGAATACGCATCATTGAGGTGACACTATGACGCAAGAAGAACGCAACAAGTTGGTAACATCGTATTTAGGCAAACTCGTCACCATCGAAATTGACCGTCCGATCGGGACAGTGCATCCGAAGCATCCCGATTTAATTTACCCGATCAATTACGGCTATATTCCCGGTGTGCTCGGCGGTGACGACGAAGAATTGGATGTGTATTTGCTTGGTGTAGATACGCCACAAGAAACATATACTGCTCGCATCATTGGCATTGTGTATCGGAGTAATGATGTGGAAGATAAGCTTGTTGCCGCTCCCGCCGGAATGAATTTCACACAAGAAGAGATCACCGATGCGGTGCGTTTTCAAGAGCAGTATTACGATAGTTATGTTGTTACAGAAGAATGAGGTATCACTAATGACCAGTATTCAGTATTTACAATCCTATATTCGCTCCAAGGATCATCACCCCGAGCAAGCTAAGGAGTATTTCCTCAAGCTGTCCGAAGAAGTCGGCGAGCTTGCAGAGGCTTTGCGTAAACATCATGTGCGTACGGACGGTGCACCGCTCAAAGGTACGATCGACGAAGAACTGTGGGATGTGATCTATTACGCGATTGCTTTGGCTAACTGTTACGACATCGACCTTGAAGCCGTGATCAAGGATAAAGAAGCAATCAACAACGCGAAATATAACACAGGAATTGAGTTCGAACAAAACAAGTAAAGGAACTTTAAAAACTATGATCTATCGCTATATGGACTATACGCCCGAAATGGAAACGGTGATCGACTCGTGGCTGGATGACGACGGCGCCTACTTTACCGGATTTGAAGATGGTTTTGCGTCGTTTTATGATTACTGGACACATGAGCCCGATACGGTTCTCAGTGAAAATTATTGGGTGAAAATCATCTGTGAGAAGGATTGCCCCGTCGGTGTTGTGGTCTTGAGTTTTGCGGAGGATGTGTTCTGTTTTGCCGAACTGCTGATCGATCCCGCAAAACGCGGACAAGGGATCGGCACGGCGGTGATTCACGAACTGATCGAAAACGGCAAGGACATTCTCGGTTGCACCATCAACCGCGCCGAAGCGTGTATTTACCCGAGCAATGTGCCCTCGCAAAAAGCGTTTGAAAAAGCGGGATTCCGTTTCGACCACACCCACCCCGATGGCGATATATGGTACTATACATACAAAGCGAAGTGATTTTATGCTCATCCTCTCATCATGCGATTTTCGCAACGACAATGCAAAACGTATTATCATTGAAAACTTACCGAAAGCCATCGGCGATTGCCGTGTGCTGTTTATTCCCAATGAAAAAGCAACGCACGAAAGTATTGTCAGCGGCAAATATCATCGGCGGTTGGAAGAATTCGGATTTTGTGCGGACACCGTGACGGTGTTTGACCACACCTGCCCCGATGAGTTTCGCGACCTCGATATTGATCTGATCTATATCAGCGGCGGCAACACATTTGCCACCCTGCAAAAATTGCGAGATGCCGCGTTTGATAAAGATATTATCCGCTATATTCGAAATGGTGTTACCTATATCGGCGGTAGTGCCGGTGCGCACATCGCATCCAAAGATATTGCTCATGTCACGGCGTATGATGATGTGCCTAACGGTATGACAGATTACAGCGGGCTTGGTTTGTTCGACGGTGTGTTGATCTGTCATTACATTTCCGAGCGGGAAGAACTATATACAAAGTTGAAAAGCAAAAGCAGTCACCCTGTATATGTGCTATCTGATGATGAAGTGATCGTTATAAAATAGAGATGCTGTTTATGAATACGATTGAATATTTACACTAGTGCAACTATCAAAATATATAGGAGAAAATCATGACACGGACGGCATATCAGCAACTTGTCACACTATATAATATAGCCAAAAAACTCACTTTGATTGATGGTATTCCTTTTGCTAAGAATGAACGAACCGCATTGCTAGAAAAAATGGTAGAAAAAGCAGTATTACATCTTCGCTCGATAATGGTTTTAATGGAAGGAAATCGAAACCGCATCAAAGAATTAGATGTTTCTTTAATCGCAAGCGCTGCTCGAAACATCATAGATATTACAAATCTGTATTTCCATATTGCTGAACATGGCTTAAGCGAGGATGAAAAGAAACTGCGCTATCTTACACTTTATATTAACGGAAATCACAACATCGTTGACATTGTGCAAAAGCTAAATTTTTCCAACGATTGTGATCGATCCCACTTGTTATGCGTCTCTAGAGTAGGTTCAGAAAGAGACTTGTATTCTCTTCCTGCTTTTGTAAATCTTTCAACTAACGAGCAAGCACAAATACAATCCGGCCGCAAACCAGCATTTCGCATGCAATCCCCAAACATACTAGATAAGAACACTGAATCGGCCATATTTAATTTGTTATCCAACAGCACGCACGGATATTCCATGGGGTTAGGGAATAATTCTGTTAATAATAATTTTATGTATAATACTTTTATTAATGTTATTCATCTTCTGACAATTTCACTCTTTATCGCACGCTTATATACTGCGAGAACGATTAAAGATTACCTTGATTTGAGAAAAAGAATGTATAGGCTATTGACAACAGAAGAAAAGAAAACATTGAACGAACTTTGTTTAACTGATGATTTTGAAAGCTATATTCAGCAAATGCGTTCGGAATATAATTCATCCTTTTTCGATTTCCTTTCCACATCTGAAGATGTCGTTGTGCCCGAAAGTTAAACCGCATTTATTTCATTAAAAAATTTTTTATGGTGTTTACTTGACATCTACACCTGCTGCGGCGGATACTCTGGAGCGGTTTCTGGATGACACCGACACCAAACCGTCGGACTATGATCTCATTCTGACGGGAGATCTGGCGGTATGCGGGTCACGGATGCTTCACGATCTGCTTGCGCGCAAGGGCATTGTCCTGGGGGACAACTACAACGATTGCGGTTTGATGATCTTTGACCGCGAGAAGCAGGATGTACACGCAGGCGGCTCGGGTTGCGGCTGTGCGGCATCCGTACTGTGCGGGTATGTCCTGCCCGCACTGGAACGCGGCGAACTGAAAAATGTGTTGTTTATGGCAACAGGAGCCCTGATGTCCACCACCTCCTCCAAGCAAGGCGAGAGCATCCCCGGCATCGCGCATTTGTTGCATTTGACAGCCGATTGAGACAACTCTGCAGAAAACCCGCCATGGGATTGCTCCCACGGCGGGTTCTCTCTGTATCTATTATACCATATCTCGCCCAAAAGAACAAGACTTGTTCTTTCCGTGTGTGTTTGCTATGCTTTGGTTGAAAGTATTACATTGGAGGTGTGGTGTATGGTTGGCAATGAATGGGATGATGTTTTGTATTGGGAGGATTATGAACCATTTGCACAATTTATTTGTGACCTTGATCGAAAATATGATTGTAAAAATCCTTTGGAGTATGAACAATGGTGTCAAGAGCGGGATGCGTTTTATCGCCGTACCATCCCAACAAAAGAAGATTTTGTTAGGCGGTTTGAGCGGTATGCGCTTCTCGGCAAACCGCATTGGGTTAACGGTCATCATAAGCTGATCAATGAATTGACGGAAGAAGACTTATTGCAATCATACCGCTTTGCATCGGATGAAAACGGTGTGGAGCGGGTGTCTGCGGCAGAAAAAGCAAGGCTCGGTTGGGCATCACAGCATCTGCCGCATTACGCCGAAAAAGTGTGTGCTGTTACTGCTAAACCGCATTATATTATGGAAATGACCGTTGGAGCAGGTGTGGGAACCAATGCCGTTGTGCGTTCCATGACAGAGGATATGTATTATGTCGGCGTGGATATTGATTTCATCTGCGCGAAAAATGCCGATGTCATCGGTCGTTATTACAATAAGCATGTACTTGGTATAGGTGCTTCCCTTTGGCATTTGCCGTTTGCTGACGGAATGTTCGATGTGGTATGTTCGCATTTTGGGTTGGATGAATGCCGTGAAATCCCGACTATCCTCGATGAAGCCGCACGCGTTTTGAAAAGAGGCGGCAAGTTCGTTTTGGTTGCTCGGCATAACGCATGGTTTCGCCGTCACGCCATCTTTGAGAAATACGATATTGACGAGCAGGAAGCTGTCGCGCTGATGCGCAACGCTCGATTGTATACCGATTTTGAGCAGTTGAACACGCTTGTCACCGAAAGAGGATTCGTAAAAATCGATTATGTACCGTTTGAAAAATGGTATGTGGTAGAGTGTCAAAAGTTGTGATATAACAATGACGAGTAAGAAAGGGTAAAAATATGACAAATGCCATACGCCACCAAATACGCACATTGCAACAAGGCGGGGATCTTCCGTCGCTTAAAATGTATTGTCGGGAACTGTTGCTCCGCGAGGAAGATGCGTTCGTTCGGGGATGTCTCCTATGGAATCTGTCGGATGTGTATGCTATTCGGCGAGAGGCGGATATGCTTTATAAAAATCACCGCCGCTTTGAAGCACATCTGCAAACAATGCCGCCGATGTACCGCTTATGGCTTGTGTGCGACAGCACACAGCGACTCACCCTGGAAGTCGGTGGTTATGACGACTTTTGGTGGGACATTTATGAAGAGGCGACCGCAAACTATAACCTTGCGTGTGAAGCGGCGTTATTTGAAGTACACCGTGCGGCGTTTTATAAAAGCTCGAAAATGCCGTATGATCCTGACCGCGCAATATGGGTGAAGGATCGTTTTTCATCTTTTCTCGAACAGGCACACCACTCTCCATCGACAGCATTTTACCGTTTGATCTACACAGCACTTTGCGTGAAGCATTTCGGCGAAGCGGAGCAGGATCTGTTCACTTGCTGTAAACCGTTTTTTGCCGATCTTAGTTCTCGCGATGAAGAACCGATCTATGCCCTTGGAGAATGGGATGCAATAAACTGTCATCGCTCACGCCGAACGCAAGCGCAGATCGGCATCAACAATGCCATCAATGCCTTGATCGACAGTGGCGATGTGAAGCGAGCGCGCGAGTTGTATACAACTGCCTGTAAGCAAGGTCTACACACCGACAGTTATATCGAACAACGACTATGATAAAACAGCCGTGGGAACAATCCCACGGCTGTTTTCTGTATTATCGTCTGACAGGGCCGATGATGCCGCAGGCGATTTTGTTGCCGGCGTTGCCGCTCGGCTGGGTGGTGAAATCGTCGGGTTTGTCGTGCAGGATGATCGTTTTGCCGAGCACATCCCGCACGGTGAAACGGTCAGTCAGGAATGACATATACGCTTTTCCATTGACACCGAAAATTGGCGGCAGATCACCTGCGTGATACGGATGCTCGCACATATACGGGTTATAATGCGTACCCGCATCAGCGAACATATCCGATGTGTTACCTGTGCAGGATGTGCCGCCATGAATGTGGAAACCGAAAATCGGTTGATCGCATTGCCCTGCCTTTCGCGGCAATCCCTCAAAAGTCACCTCCACCAAAACACCGTTGTTTCTTTGAAAGAACCGCACCACACCGTGAACGGCACTGTTTGCCCCCGCTCCGTTCAACACCGCGACCGCATCGGGCAACCGCGGTGATTTTGTTCGTTTATACAACACCCTCACTCCTTACAAGTTGCTTTTATCAGTATATGCCGGTGCGCCGATTTTGGCTGCTCCCGTGAAGCGTCGAGATCGCCGCCCCCTTCGCTAAGTTGGTGCGTATTCATAACCTCTTTTGCATTTGACAGCCGAGTAATATATGGTGTATACTACTCACAAGAGGTGAGTGGGATGCAACAAACGGACTACACTGCGCTGTATCAAAAAATCAACGCTATTATGAAAACCCTCACGCCGCTTCGCGTGGATTGCGGGGTGCTGTGCGGCGGTGCATGCTGTAAAGGCGATGAACGCACGGGGATGCGGCTTTTCCCGCATGAGCAAAGTGTTCTGCCCGTTATCGAAGAAAACGGTGTGCGACTGGCTGTATGCAACGGCAGTTGCGACCGCGAAACCCGACCACTCAGCTGTCGGATCTTCCCGTTCTTCCCCACGATCAACGACAACGGTCGCATCTTTGTGGAGACGGATGACCGCGCATACCGTCTTTGTCCGCTTCTCACCCACAGCGACGAGATCGTCTTTGACAAACGGTTTTTCAAAGCGGTCAAGCGAGTCGGTAAGCTCCTTGCAAACGATCCCGAATGCCGTGCGTTTCTGGAAGAAGAAACTGCCGAGATCGACACTTACCGTATGTTTTTAAGGAAGGAGTGAGCGCCGTGGCATCGCAATGTGACTATTGTGCATATTATACCTACGATGAATATGAGGACTGGTATGTATGCGAGATGGATCTGGACGAAGATGAGATGGTGCGATTCTTAAGCGGTCACACCAAAGAGTGTCCTTACTACCGCAACGGTGATGAATACGCCATTGCACGCAAACAATAATATAAAAAGCGGTGTGATTCGCAAGGAATCACACCGCTTTTATTATTGAGAATTACAGCTGATTGACCAGCTTATCCAGGAAGATACGGGTATCGATCGTGTTGACCTTGCCGTCGCCGTTGGCGTCACCAATGAGAATCTGCTCGTCGGTGAAATCTTCCGCCTTGACATTGTACTTAAGCAGGCTGCGCAGGTCGTCGGAATCGAGTTCGCCGCTACCCGACACATCGCCCTTGCACATCACCAGCGTATCGCCGTTGTACAGCTCGCCGGTACCGATGTAGGTGATGTACGGCAGTTTATCACCGCTCAGCTTTGTAACGCCGCTGAGGTAAACCGTCAGGTCATTCGCCGCATCAATCGCCGCACCACTCGAAGCAAAGGTCACGCCGTTGAATTCCGCCTCGGTCACATCATCGGCAAAGACCAGTGTGATAGTCTCGGGCATATCACCGCTGATCACCGCGTTATTGGCGGTCACATACAGCGTTTCGGTTGCCGCCACATAGGAGAAACCGTCGCCGCCATCGATGACATTATTACCGTTGACGGTCAGGGTCGCCGCCGAGGATGTAAGCTTGTTCGTCTGCTTCGCCACATCGTGCGAGTTTTCGCGGATTTTGAGGATATAGTGGACATCCTTCGTCAGCGCCGCGTTCACATTGCCGCTGAAAGTATCAGCAACCGCCTGCACGGCGTTGATCGCTTCAAGCGCCTCGTCGGATTCCACGCCATAGACGCGAATCGCAAACACGGCATCTTCCACTGCCGCTTTGACAGTGTTGTAAGCCGCCTCGTCGATATCGCCGAGTTTGAGCATCTGTGCGGCACGCGCCAGAAGCACATCGTTGAAATAGACCATTGCCGCCTTAGTAGCATTACCCGTCGGGGTGATGGCATCCTCGCTCCATGCGTAGGATTTCCAGCTGTCGATGGTGCCGAAGCTCGCAATGCCGTCTGCGCCCGCGTCACGCACTTCCTTGAGCCAGCGCTGCTCGTACGCATCGCTGTTGTAGCCCGCCGAAGCACCGACACACACGAAGTGATCGGGGTTATTTGCCACCAGACCGGGAGCAACCATGCCGGGGACATTTTCGCCGTATGCCATCGGATAGAGAATATCGATGAGGTCATTCTCCAGCCAGTATGCCACATCCTGCATCAGGTTCTTCTTGGAATCGGCAGGATCGGCGCCGGGCGACGAGGTGAGATAGTAAGACGGATTTACCTCGGCAATCTTCTCGCGCACCTGCTCAATGAAGGTGGTGACGAAGTTCGCACGGAACTGCACCCACGCCTCATCGTAGAAGCCTTCGTAGGTCTTGAGGTAAGCATCCGTGTGCTTATTCGGATCATACAGATCGGACTGCTCGAACTTCCACAGTGTGCCCGCATCGTAACCGAAGCACTTTTCGGCAGTGGTGTGCGGGTAGCGGATGTAGTCGAGCTGGAAACTCTCTGCGTCATAGGTTTTAAAGATATGTGCAAATGTATTCAGAAGGAAGGTGCGCACATTGTCGCTGGCGGGGCTGAGGAAATACTGGTGAGCGCCGTCCGTTTCTGCGCCGTAATAATAAGAGCCTGTGTGCGCCTGATTGATCCAGTTGTTGTAGGTCGACTCACCATTATTAAGCGAATCTATAATCTGCTTGGCAACAGAATACTCAAACAACGCATCTTTCACATTGGGGTCGGTACGGGTGTAACCGACATAGAACACTTCCCACCAGATGTGCGGCTCGACACCGTTTTCACGGCAGATGTCGATAAAACGCTGCAGCATATCGTAGGGTTCGGTGAGGTTGCTGTTTTTGCCGTAAAGGCCTGCCGAACCGCAGGTCATATTCGTCGGAACAAGATAGGGGTTCTGGCTGTAGTACAGACCCTTGTGGCCCGCCGTTTCGGGTACGGGGAAGATCGTACAGGAGTTGTAGAACGCCTCGACGAAAATCTGGTTGTAGCCGAGAGCCTTTTGCTCAAGGATCGCATCCTCAAGGAGCTTGTCCAGCTCTTCCACCGTGCGCTCTTTGCCGTCGTTGGGAAGCGGACGGATCCACACCGCACGCATTTCCACGGGGCGCTTCTCAAACTCAAGAACACAAAGCTCTTCATAGTTCTGATAGAGAGTCGCCATATACGGCTCCATCTCTTCCACCGTGGTCATCGACTGCACAGCGTCAGAAATTGCCGCCATATTATCGGCAAGCTCTTGCATACGGTCGGTGTCGACAAGCTCGTAGTTGGTCAAAGCATCAGACACGATCGCATTCGCCGAATACGCATAGGTTTCGGTCACAGTCGCATCGGTCTTGCCCGCCATCAAGAGTGCGGCACGCTTTGCCGCATCAACATCATGACGGAAATAGATCTCGTTGCTGCCGAGGTTGACAATGGTGCCCGGGGCAGCATACTGCTGGAACAGATACGAGCCGTTGTAAGAATACACACCGGTATCGTGCATCGTCTGGCCCGCAAAGCTGATCGCAAAATAGCCTTCGGGAACTTCGATGTTGTTGCCGCCGAACTTCACGACATAGCCCGCGTGGTTCGCAACACCGTCCGCACCTGTGCCCGTTGCTTTGATGAGCACATCGTTGTTCCACTCGTTGGTGCCGGTGTGCACGCCTTTACCGCCCTCGGTGATTTTCATCGCCGAAGAACGCGGAATGTTGAGCGTGTTGCTGTGACCGTCGCCGCTGAATTTGGAGTCAGCGGTGGTGCGGTACACATAGTACACATTGTCTCTGAGGATGATGTAGTCACCGACAGCAACATTGTTCTTGAGGTTCTGATGATACGCATCAAAACCCGACAACACATAGCCGCCCTCGGGGATTTTCATATTACCCGCCGCCGACACTTCGGTGACCATACCGTATTGGTTGACCGCCACTTCGTAGCCGTAAGCATTGGTGCAGGTGTAACCCTTGCCGTACTGATCGTACAGCTTTTTGCACCATTCATAGCCATACAGCCAGCTGGCATCAGAGTTGCGCAAGTCAAACCCGCTCTCAAATTTGATGAGGGTGTTTTCACCGCGGTTATTGTTGACGCCCGTAATGGCGTCACCCACGATGTACTTGTGAGCCTCATACGAATCGGTCAGCGTGATGTCTGCCGCCGAAGCCATCACAGGCAACGCACCGCACAGAATGCACAGCGCCGCGAGCAATGCCACAAGCTTGTTCATCTTCATGTTTATTTCCTCCCTTGTACACATACCTTTTGAGCATAAGTATAGTTATACGATATTAGTATACTATGCCAACTCCGATTTTGCAAGAGCAAACACCAATTTTGTGTAATTTCACAAAAGGCGGATTTTCCTCTTGCCATTGCACGGATATATATAGTATAATATGTAAGATATAGACAAAATTCGTGCGGCGATCCCGCACTTGAAAGGTGGCACTTTTTTATGAACGCAACCGCTTTGAAAACTGCTGTGGCAAACGGCACTTATGACCGTCTGCTCGTTACCCTGTACGGTGAGGAACAGCTTGATGCGCAGAAAGCCCGCTATGCCGAGGCGATCGACGGCTTTGTCGAAACCTTCGGCGACCGTGAGGGACTGCGCCTGTTCTCCGCACCCGGTCGCACCGAGATCGGCGGCAACCACACCGACCACAACCACGGCCGCGTGCTCGCAGGCAGTGTCAATCTGGATGTTATCGCCGTTGTTGCTCCGCGTGACGATACCACCGTGCAGGTGAAATCGGCGGGTTATCCGATGGATGTCATCAACATCACAGAGCTTGACGCGCGCGAGGGTGAAATCAACAAATCTGCCTCTCTCATCCGCGGTACGGTCGCCCGCTTTGCACAGCGCGGCTACGGTATCGGCGGTTTTGACGCCTACACCACCTCCAATGTGCTCAAAGGCTCGGGTCTGTCCTCCTCGGCGGCGTTCGAGGTGCTCATCGGCACAATTCTCAATCACCTGTACGCCGACGCGGCGGTGTCCGCTGTGGAGATCGCGCAGATCGCGCAATTTGCCGAAAACCAATTCTTCGGCAAGCCCAGCGGTCTGATGGATCAGATGGCAAGCTCGGTCGGCGGCATCGTCACCATTGATTTTGCCGACACCGACAACCCCGTCATCGAGGCAGTGCCGTTTGATTTTGCGGCATGCGGCTACAAGCTGTGCATCGTCGATGTCGGCGGCGACCACGCCGATCTGACGCACGAATACGCCGCCGTGCCTGCCGAGATGAAGGCGATGGCGGCTGACCTCGGTCGTCCCGTCCTGCGCGGTGCGTATATGGAGCAATTGATCGCCGCCATGCCCACCCTGCGTAAAAAGCACGGCGATCGCGCGGTGCTTCGTGCATTCCACTTCATCAAGGAAAACGACCGTGTGACGGCGCAGGTCGCGGCACTCAAAGCCGGCGATTTTGAAGAGTTTAAGCAACTGATCATTGAGTCGGGTCACTCGTCCTACGAATACCTGCAGAATGTGTACGCGGTGTGCGATGTAAAAGAGCAAAGCATGTCGGTCGCGCTGTCGCTTGCCCAGCATCTGCTGGACGGTTGCGGTGCGTGGCGTGTACACGGCGGCGGCTTTGGCGGCACCACGCAGAACTTCGTTCCCGCTGACAAGCTCGACGATTTCATCGCTACGATGGAAACCGTGTTCGGCAAGGGTCATTGCCATGTGCTGAGCATCCGTCCCTACGGCGGCATCTGCCTTGACGCAATGCTGTAAAAACTGACAGGAGACCTTGATTTATGAAAAAGACAGCTATCTCCCTTGTGCTGATACTGGCGTTGCTCATCAGCAGTGTGCTTTCCGTATCGGCATTCACCCCGACGAATGTACCGGTTTCGGCAGAGGCGGCGTTACTCGCCGATCTTGGCCGCGACACCGTGGTGTTTGAGAAAAACGCCGATGCGAGAATGTATCCCGCGTCGCTGACCAAAATCATGACGGCGGTCGTCGTAATGGATGAATGTGCCGACCCCGCCTCCGTGTCGATCGAAGCGAGCTTTGAGGCACTTGACCCGCTCTACGGTACAGACTCCTCCATCTTCGGTCTGGAAATCGGCGAAGTGATGACGGCGTATGACCTTCTGGCGCTGATGATGATTCAGTCGGCAAACGACGCTGCCAATGTGCTTGCCTACCATTTCGGCGGTAACGATCTGGACGCGTTCATTGAAAAGATGAACCAGAAAGCCGCCGCACTGGGTCTGACGAACACGCATTATGTCAATGCACACGGTCTGCACGACAGTGACCATTACACGACTGCCCGCGACCTGTATGTGCTGACCAAGCACGCGATGGAAAAGACAATGTTTCGCGACATCGTGACTTCGCTGTATTATGAAACCCCCGAAACCAATGTGCACTGGGAACAGGTCGTGGAAACGACCGTGTATCTGCAGGATCCCGACGAGGTCGATTATTATTACGAATACGCCAAGGGTGTGAAAACCGGCTACACCGACCCTGCGGGCCGTTGCCTGGTATCCACTGCCGAAAAAGACGGCACCACCTACCTTTGCGTACTGCTCAAATGTCCCGTTGAGGATGCAGACGGCTACTATGTCCGCGAGGAATTCGGTGTATCCAAAGGGCTGTACGAGTGGGCATTCAACACGCTGGAATACCGCGCCGTCAACGATACGACAAGCACGGTCGGCTATCAGGCGGTACAGTTCGGTAAGGACACCGAGCAGGTCGCTGTCAACCTGAACGGCACACTTGAGAGTATTGTTGAAAAATCCTACACCACCGATCAGGCGCAGGTGCAGGTGACCTTTGATGCCGAGATCGTGGAAGCGCCCATCGTGAAGGGGCAAAAGCTCGGTACTGCCACAATCCATCTGGACGGCAAAGAGCTTGGTACTGTGGATGTGGTCGCATCGCAGGATATTGAAAAAGACAACTGGAAAGTCGTCAAAGCCGCGCTTCACAATTTCTTCTCACTCACGGTTGTGAAAGTTATCCTGTGGCTCATCGGCATCCTTGTGTTGCTGTTCGCCCTGTTTATCGCGTATTGTTTCTGGTGCCGTGCCCGCAACCGTCGCCGCCGTAAGCGTCGCGAGGAAGCGCGCCGCCGCCGTATGGAACAAGCAAACCGCAACCCCTTTGATGTGGAGAATATTTAAATGAATAAAACGAACCCCGCTATTGTATTCACAATAGCGGGGTGTTGTATTTGAAAATATAATTTGTGCATTGTTTTCAAGGCACGCAATTTTTACATGTTCGGGATTGGTTATGATACTTATTGTATGTAGATTTATTGTGTTCAATACAATAAAATTGTTATTGGAGGGAACGGTATGGATATTGTAAAAGTGTTTGGCACAAATCTAAAAAAATATCGTGTTCAACTTGGACTTTCTCAAGAGGCTTTTGCTGAAAAATGTGGATTGCACCGCACTTATATCAGCGCTGTGGAATGTCACCGTAGAAGCATTTCTCTCGAAAACATTCAGAGAATTGCAGACGCATTAGAAATCGATGTGTATAAACTGTTTTTGGAGGATCTACATTATGCAACAAAGAGATAGAGCCACCGGCTGGCAACACGCTAAGCTTTCCGGACACGAAAATGAGGATTTGGTAAAACATTGTCTTGATACGGATGCACATGTTCAGTCTCGTTTTCTGTCAAAAATCAATGCTGCTTCTTCTAAAATCACCAAAACCAGTATTGGTGGTTTGCACGAAAAAAATGTCCCCAGCGTAAACGGACGAAAAACAAAATCCAAAACAGATTTGAAGGTGTATCTCAATACAGGTGATGTGATCAATGTATCCATCAAGAAAAGTCTTGGCGGACAAGTTTACTTCGTTCGAGCCGGTCTGTTTATTGATACATTTGAAAAACAGTTCGGCACTCCGATCCCACCCACTGTACAACGAGCAATCCGATTGTTTTGGGCTGCCGCCGAGGATGCTGTTGACATTATTGAAAAATACGGTGATCGCAGCAACACTAGAAATTACACTTTGCAAATCCGACACAAAAGCTTAAATGCCACTACACTTAAGGCATATAACGAGCATCTTTACAAAGAGCTGCTACAGTGGTTTGTCGACAATGCCTATCAACTGGCGAAACTATCTTTTTCAATGGGTGCTGTGCGCGACAGCAGCGAATGGTCCGATTATGTTTGGTATATTAATCTTCTCGGAGAAAATGACATAGATGATCTTTTCTATATTGAGGATGTTTGCAAAGCAGCACAAACTGTTGCGCACAAAGAAACCTATTACGGTTCTTCATATGGCGGAACTACGATACGACTTCCGTTCGGTTTCGTTCAATGGCACCAAGGCCAACTGCAATTTCATCACAGTTATGATAAATTGTGTGAGTTGCTCAAACAACAGCGGTGTACTCTCGTTATCTAACAGCAGAACTTATGATAACCGTTAGGTTTTTACAATCAAAACGCCCGATTATTTGGATATCCTATTCTAATAGCAAAGCCGCCCGTCACAACGGGCGGCTTTATTTATTTACTTTAGTGCTTTTGCCATTTGTTTGGCGATTGCCATCGATAACAACGGTGGAACAGCGTTTCCAATCTCCAGTCGCTTCATTCCATCTGATCCATAAAACCGGTAATCATCGGGAAAGCTTTGCAATCTTGCACCTTCGCGAATAGTCATCGCTCTGGAATCTCTCGGGTGAATACACCGCGAGGAAGACGGGCAGGCAAAATTTCGCGTAATCGTGGTGGATGGGCGATCCCACCAAAGTTTCGCATATGTATTACCGTACCCACTCTTTGGACGAATATCCTCAGGAAGATCGTCCTTAGACTGGCCGTCCTTTAGAGTTTCCATAATGGTAATAAGATGCTCGCCATTCTTCGGAGCACAATGCTCCGTCAACTCGCCATTAGATTTTCTAACAAACCGCAAAAAATCATTGTCGGGTTCATAAGCATACCGATCACTCGCCTGACCGCTCTTCAAAATCGGCAAATCACCAATCGCCTGTCGGAGGGTGACGAACGGTTTCAAACCTTCACCGTGTGTTGGTGCAGGATATTCAAAGGTGTTCTCCCCTTTAAATCCAACCAAAATTACGCGTTCTCTCTGCTGCGGCACACCATATTCGACAGCATTCAACACCTTGTACTTCAGCGTATATCCAAGCTCTTCAAACTCTTTTTGAACCTGTGCAAACAAGCGTCCTTTGTCCATACTTAAAATACCAACCACATTTTCAAACACGAACGCGCGAGGCTTCAAAATATTTAATACACGCTTATATTCCATAAAAAGATTCGCACGGTCATCCATCCTCCGCTTTCCCAAAGTAGAGTAGGACTGACAAGGAGGACCTCCGACAACGATGTCAATTTTCTCCCCCTTCAACGCCTCCCGAAGAATTTCTTCTGTCAAATTCTGAATATCACTGTTCAACATCGTTACACTTGGATGGTTGAGCATATACGCCTTTGCAATCTCTCCCTCTATTTCATTTGCAGCAACGATCTCAAATTCCGGTAGTTCCGCAAAGCCATAGCTAAGTCCGCCCACTCCCGCGAAGAGATCCATTATTTTGTAGCTCAACATAGTTTCTTCCTCAACTCATTATTTTTTGCAATTCTACCAAATCACTCCAGCACACACACAGCGTGGGCGGCGATACCTTCCATAGCACCTGTGAAGCCGAGACCTTCCTCGGTCGTAGCTTTCAGATTGACGCGCGCGATGTCGATCTCGCATGCGTCGGCAATCACCTGCCGCATCGTGTCGATATGCGGACGAAGCTTCGGCTTTTGCGCGAGCACCGTCGCATCAATATTGCCGACGGTGTAACCGACTTCCTTGATACGGGCAATCACTTCACGGAGAAGCGCAATGCTGTCCGCACCCTTGAAACGGTCATCCGTGTCGGGGAACAGCTTGCCGATATCGCCCATCGCCGCCGCACCGAGAAGTGCATCCATAATCGCGTGAGTCAGCACATCTGCATCCGAATGACCGAGAAGCCCCAGCTCAAACGGGATGTTCACACCGCCGATGATGCACGCGCGACCTTCCACCAGCCGGTGAACATCATACCCATGTCCGATGCGCATACCGCCCACTCCTCTCTTTCGCAAAAACGCCGTTGCCACGGCGATATCCTCGGGTGTTGTGATTTTAATATTCTCATACGAGGTCTCGCAAAGTTTCACCTTTGCGCCGATATATTCCACCAACTGACAGTCATCCGTCAGATCAAGTCCCGCCGCGGCAACTGCCGCCATCGCCTCTTTATACAGCGCCAGCGAAAACACCTGCGGTGTCTGCACCTGCCACAGCGTCGCGCGGTCGGGTGTTGCCGTGATGATGCCGTTTTCATCCGCCTGTTTGATGGTGTCCTTGGCGCGCACGGCGGCGGTTGCAGCACCGCCATCCCGTGCGGTATCGATTACGCGATCAATTTCCGCAGGGGTGATCAACGGACGCGCACCGTCCGCAATCGCCACCACCGTGGTTTCAGGCGGGACAACAGCAATGCCGTTTGCAACCGACTGCTGGCGCGTATCACCGCCCGTGACAAATACGCACGGTTTGGAGAGCGTTTTACCGAGTGGCTCAAACAGCGGGATGTCCTGCTCACGCGTCACAACCACAATGGCATTGACCGAGGATCGGTCAAACGCCGCAAGTGTATGCTCCAGCACAGGCTTGCCGCATAGCGGAATGAGCAGTTTCGGTCGTCCCATCCGTGTGGAGCTGCCCGCCGCTACAAGGATCGCGGTTACAAACTCGGTCATACGATAATCCCTCCAAAATAAAAAATGCACAATCTCCCTTGCCTCCCCTTTGTCAGAGGAGGCAGGGTCGCGTTGTGCAATCTTTTTCGGTTTTTTAGTTCTCTTCGGTCTCGACAGCGGCCTTCTTAGGCGCATTGGTGCGAAGCATCTGACGAGCCTGACGGATCTCCGACAGACGGCCGACAAGCGCTTCCTCGGAACGACGCATCACATCGTCCGCAAAGTCGCTGGCACCTTTGCACATCTCGCGGGACTTCTGCTGTGCACGGGTGAGCATTTCCTCAGCGCGCTGCTGTGCCTGACGGAAGATCTCCTCCTGGGTGATCATCGCCTGTGCACGCTCCTCCGCTTTGCGCACGATCGCCTCGGCTTCGCGCTTTGCGCCTGCCACGATCTCAGCACGGTCAGCAACGACCGTCTGCGCCTGACGGATCTCAGCGGGCAGATTCGCACGGATATCGTCAATGATATCACGCAGGCGATCTGCCTCAATCATACATTTACCGCCCGACAGCGGCACATCCCATGCCTTATCGACCATATCGTCGATCTGACCCAACAATTCTTCTACGCTCATAGTTTTAACCGTCCTTTCCAAATTTCTCAGTAATATCCTGAAGAATACAAGCAGGCACAAACTTGGAAACATCCTCGCCGTAAGCCGCCACCTGCTTGACAAGACTCGATGACAGATACATCTTGTCATCGGTCGCCGTGAGAAACACCGTTTCCAGCTCTTCGTTGAGCTGTCGGTTGGTCAGCGCCATCTGAAACTCATACTCGAAATCGGACAAAGCCCGCAGGCCCTTCACGATTACGGTCGCACCCTGCGAACGGGCATACGCCGCAAGCAGGCCGTCGTGACTGTCCACGACCACATTATCAAGATGCGCTGTGGAACGGCGGAGCATATCCACCCGCTGTTCCGTGGTAAACAAGGGCGTCTTTGCCGCATTGACCATCACGACAACGATCACCTTGTCAAACAAAGCCGCGGCGCGCTCAATAATATCCAGATGACCGTTGGTCACGGGATCAAAGCTGCCGGGGCAAACCACCGTTTTCATTCTATCGCTTCCTTTTTACACCGATAGATCCATACTTGCGTCTTGCCGTAGCGCTTGTCCTTTTCCAGCACAAGCAACAAACCCTTGCCGTCGATCCGCTCGGGAAGGGTCGTGTCGGCATCGGTCTCACACACCACAGCGCCGCCCTCTTTCATCAGAGCCGCGACCTGCGGCAACAGTAAGGGGAGCAATCCCGCACGATAAGGCGGGTCAAGGAACGCCAGATCAAAGCGTTCGGAGGTGCGTTGACAAAACGCGTGGGCGTCTGTGTTCGCGATGCGCATATTGCCGTCGAGCTTTGCGCCGCGGGCATTTTGCTTCACGACCTCGCAGGCGTCCTTACTGCTGTCGACAAACACGGCGAATGCCGCGCCGCGACTGAGCGCCTCAAGTCCCATCTGTCCCGAGCCTGCAAACAGATCCAGCACCGTGCGGCCCTCAATCTCAAACTGCAGCGCGCTGAAGATCGATTCCTTCACGCGTTCGGTAGTGGGACGGGTCGTGTCCTCTCCGGGAAGCGTCTGCAGGCGGTAGCCGCGAGCCTTTCCCGTGATAATGCGCATCATACACACTCACACCTTTCGCTATTATCCCATTTTTTTGTGCGGCTGTCAAGCATTTTGTAATTTTTTATCGCGCTCCAGGCTGGCTTTCGCCGCTTCCTGCACGGATTTTTCAAATCCGTTGCTCTGCAAAGCGCACACACCCTCAATGGTCGTGCCCGCAGGAGAACACACGCTGTCCATCAGCTCACGCGGATGCTCGCCCGCTTCCTGCAGAAGTTTTGCAGTGCCGAGTACCGCCTGCGTCACAATCTGAAGTGCGGTTTCCTTGGGGATGCCGCCGCGCACACCTGCTGTTGCCAGTGCGTCCATATATAATAAGGTATATGCCGGAGAACAACCTGCCAGCACCGAGAAGATGCCGAACTGTTCCTCCGCCAGCGGCACGACCGTGCCGACCGACTCAAAAATATCGTACACCGTTTCCACATGACTTTGTGTCACCAGCGCATTGGAGCAATACGCGGTGACAGCTTCGCCAACGCGGGCGGCGATGTTGGGCATCACACGCACCATCGGCACATCGCCGATCAGATCGGCGATGCTTTGCAGCGTCTTGCCTGCCGCAATGGAGATCACCAGCGGCTTTTGCACCTGCAACAGCGTGTGAAGCGGCGGGAGCGCCACAGAAAACACCTGCGGTTTGATTGCAAGCACCACCGTCTGCGCTTCCTCGCAGAGCTGCTCCGCGGTGTAGCACACACCGACTCCCAGCTCCTCCTTGAGAGCAAAGGTCTTTTGCTGATCGACATCAAAGCACACGATCGACGAGGCGGCAATACCGCTTGCGACCATACCGCGGATGATGGCGGATGCCATATTGCCCGCACCCAGAAATCCGATCTTCATATTTTTCGCTCCTTTATTATATACATATATACCATTATACCACGCACCGTCTGCGATTACCACCCCTTTTTGCGTGGGAATAAAAAAATTCAAAAATTTTCCATTTTTCTTACTTTTTCCTATTGACATCCCGCATTGGTTGTGTTATATTATGTTTGTAATTAATACAAAGTTGTAAGCGATACAAAAAGGAGGCGAGCGGTATGAGCCACCCGGATTATATGAAGCTGTTGCAGGATCACGGCGTACGCCCGACGGCACAGCGACTGGCAGTGTATGAATATCTGCTCACCCACCGCACGCACCCTTCGGCAGACGCGATCTATGAAGCGTTGCTGCCGCAATACCCCAGCTTTTCCCGCACCACGATTTACAACTCGCTCAAAGCACTGATGCAGGCGGGGCTGATCCGCGTGGTCACCATCGATCCGATGGAACAACATTTTGACGGCGACGCCGCCGACCACGGTCACTGCCGCTGTGAAAACTGCGGTCAGCTCTTTGACTTCACCTTCCCTGCGAAGGATGTCGCACAGTTCATCCCCGACGGATTTTCCGTCACACGGCAGGATGTGTTCTTCACAGGTCTTTGCAAAACCTGCCAATCCAATGCTTGAAAACGGCAAGACGCCGATCAAGAATATATCATCAACAATAAATTTCTGGGAGGAAATGATTTATGAAAAAGTTTGTATGCTCTGTTTGCGGTTATGTTCACACGGGTGACGAAGCACCCGCGAAGTGCCCCACCTGCGGTGTTCCCGCGTCGAAGTTCAATGAGATGGCGGAAGATGCGAAGCTTGCCGCTGAGCACGAGTTTGGTATCTACGAGAAGACCGTGGCGAACAACCCCGACATCAGCGCGGAAGATAAAGCCTATATCCTTGAGCAGTTGATGGCAAACTTCAACGGCGAATGCTCTGAGGTCGGTATGTACCTCTGCATGGCACGCATCGCGCACCGCGAGGGTTATCCCGAGATCGGTCTGTACTGGGAAAAGGCGGCTTACGAAGAGGCGGAGCACGCGGCAAAGTTTGCGGAGCTTCTCGGTTCGACGCTGGAGCCCAACATGAGCGCTTCCACCAAAGCGAACCTCGCATGGCGTGTTGACTGTGAGTTCGGCGCAACGCAGGGCAAGACGGATCTCGCTCTCTGCGCGAAGAAGAACGGTCTGGATGCTATCCACGACACCGTGCATGAGATGGCTCGCGATGAAGCTCGCCACGGCAAGGCGCTGAAGGGTCTGCTGGAGCGTTACTTCAAGTAAGTTTTGTGAAATAATAAAAAGCTGTTTATTGTACAGACTTTTTGGGTAAGATGATAAAGGCGCGGAAAGTCTGCTTTCCGCGCCTTTGCGCTTTAACCGTACGAAAGGAGATGACACGATGAAAAGGCGTTTGCAAATGATTGCTCTGGCGGCGGTTGCGGCCGTACTGTTACCGTCTTGTAATGCTGTGGCGAAGATCTCTGCCCAGCAGGCGCAGGATATTGCACTGCAAGAAGCCAATACCACCGCCGAAGCCGTACAATACCTGAGCGTTCGTCCAGACCGTGAGGACGGCAAGCTGCATTACGATGTCAGCTTTTTCAAAGACGGCACCGAATACGAATACGAAATTGATGTGAAGACCGGTAACATTATATCGTTTGATATGGATGCCACTCCGCACGATTGAAACCCATAAGACAAAACGCAACAGCCGTTGTTCAGGAATGAACAACGGCTGTTGTTGTATTTATATGCGACAACCTTATCGCAAATCTGCGGAGCGTCGAGGACGCCGATCCCTGCGATGGGTTAGTGGAATTTCCATCGTGGGATCAGCCTGCCGCCCACAGGTGAAACGCAAAAAAGAAAAGACCGTAGGGGTTTACCCTACGGTCTTTGGATTATCGAAAGATTCGATTAGCGGGACTTTGCCTTCTTGGAAACAGCAGACAGAGTCACAACCGCAGCAGCTGCAGCCGCCACAACGATGAACAGAGCAGCATCGCTCACATCGCCGGTGTTGGCAGAGTTGCCGCCGGCAGCGCCGCCGTTGTTCTTGGTGGTGGTGTTGCCGCTTGCGCCCTGCTGGCCAGCGGGGATGGTCTCGCCGGTCTGACCGTCTTGCTCCACGACATCATCGTTGCTGGCGCCCTTATCGGTGAAGGTACCGGCAGTTGCAGAGAACTTATTCTCGCCGCTGAGCTTCAGGGTGCTGATGTTCATGGTGCCGGGGTTCTTCGCCTCAATGAAAATGCCGTCAAGGCTTGCGCTGGTCACATCAAACTCGGGAGCGCCGTTGTTGGCATTCCAAGTGTAGATGCTGCCGTAATCCACGCAGAGCTCATAGGTGCCTGCGGGATAGAAACCGGTGTCAGACTCGGGGGACTTCTCAGCACCGCTCTTATCCACAACCGTTGCGAAGTTTGCACCGAAACCGAACCACTTGTCGATCTCAGCATCGCGGAGGGTCAGACGCCACGGGGTGTCGGACTCGATCGCGAAATGCAGGTTGGTGGTATCGCCGAGGTTGAAGTCCTTCAGGCCTGCCATCACTTGCATACCGTAAGCGTTGGTGCCGTCGAAGCCCTTGTTAACCTTGACGGTGTAGGTGCCGTCAGCAAAGGTCACTTCGGACTCGCCGTCGGTGCCGTTGGACGAACCGTTGGTGAGAAGGTTGAGCGTTTTATAGACCATCTTGGGCTCGCCGTACTTCGCCTTACCGATAGAAACATCGTTCAGGATGACCTCGCCGCCGACAGCAAACACTTTGAAGCCGGAGACATAGGAGTACATATCGCCGTTTTTGCCTTCAACAACCAGATCGGGGTTGATGTAGGCTTCCTTCGTCATGTCGACATCGACATACAGATCTTTCAGGTTGACCGAACCCTGGTACATGCCGACACCCACATCGTCCTGCGTGCCGCCGTATGCCAGCTGATAATTCTTGAGGATTGCAGCGTTCACATCGAAATAGTTGCCGACTGCCGCCATATCCTGCGGGTTCTGGCCGCAGAAATAGACAACAAGCTTAGCCGCACCGGACTTGACCTGGAAATCAAAGTTCAGGTACACATCCTTCGTGAAGTCGACATTTGCCCACTTGTCGGACTCGGTGACCGCGCCGGTGTTGTATGCGCAGGGCCAACCCTTGTCAGCCTTGAAGGTGAAGCTGCCGTTATCGTTCTTGGAAACAGTAACCTTGCCTTCGCCGCCATCCTGGGTGGTGAAGTCTGCTGCCGCGCCGGGCAACAGAGAGAAGTCCATCGTGCCGTCGACAGGAGTCGGCTTCGACTCTGCGGAAACAGCGACGCAAGCAAACGAAGCAAGCAGCGCTACGCACAGCACGATGCTGAGAAGAGTTTTCTTCATGGTTTTTTCCTCCTTAGAAATATATAGTGCGGGAATTTGCCTCCCATACAGATTAAGAATAGCACACAATGCCCAAAAAATCCAGTCTTTTTTAAAAATATTTCGAAATTTTCATAGTTTTTCCTGTTTGTCATTTTTTCCTCCGCGCACGCTACTACATGTTGTAGTATGACGAGGTAAGGTATACAAAAACAATGCGCACATCACCATCATTGCCGCCAGCCCGCTCATGCCGACCGCAGAATTTTCAGGGGCATACGCCGACAGCGCCACCAAAGACGGCACACCCGTCGGCATCCATTTCCAAAAGGCAAGTACCGACAGACATCCACCGAACAACGCATGAAGCAGGCGGGTGCGAAAAAAGCCGCGACCCATCAACCCGAGCGTCGCCGTGCGCGCCGCAATCTGACCGTGTACAGATAAGCCGCCAAACCCGAGCGCCGCACCGAGAAAAAACGGCATTGTCCGCCCCATTTCCGCTGCTTCCACACACCCTGTACTGACCTCTGCTACGCACGCGAAGATACATCGCCATACAGGCGGCAACGACATGCCGCCCAGTGCATCTGCCAGCGATAATATCCCCGACGCGAGCAGGACAAACCCGCACATAGACAGCAAGGACTGTGCCGCTCCGTGGACACTTTGTGCCACGGCGGCACCGACCGACTCTGCCACTGTGCCGCGCACTTTGCAAGGTGTGCTATGGCTTCGTTCGGTCAGCGCTACCAGCAAAAATGCCAGCCAATGTGCGACAAGCAACCGCACACCCGCCTCAACCGAGCCGAGCATCCCGACCCCAATGCCCCCGATGATAAAAGCGGGGCCTGCACAGACACAGCATCGAAGCAGGCGTTTTGCCTCGGCTTGCTCCAGTTCGCCCTGCTCACACAGTTGTGCGACCGCATTCGCTCCTGCAGGATAGCCGCCGATCAGTGCGATCACCATTGCCGCGGCGGCACTGCCCGAAAAACCGAACAAATGCCGCATCAACGGGGTCATCCGTCGTCCGACACCGCTTGCCAGTCCACTGCGGATCCAGAATCCCGACAGTACCAGAAACGGAAATAACGATGGAATGAGGATGTTCCCGCAGATGGCTAATCCACGGCGTACACCTGTCTGCACCGCCTGCGGAAACATCAGCAACAACACCGCCGCCACGATACACCCGATCAGCAACAGCCACCGTTTTATACGCATCGGGTCACACCTCCTCAGATGGTTTGGGTCGCCGCACCACATATATACGCCTTGTCCGTTGGCATTATTCCTCGGGTCGTCACATACATTTGCAAAGAGGTGTTGCCTATGGGACTGACTCAACGCGCCGAGCATCTGCTGGAACTGCCTTCGGGTGCCTTATCGGGCGAAGCGAGAATTGAAATTGACGGGACGCGGCAGGTGATCGTGACAGGAACCTGTGAGATCCGCGAATATGAACCGATGCTGGTGCGGTTGCATACGCGTTCGGGGGAGGTGCGCATCCGCGGCGACCGTCTGGTGCTGGACGATCTTCACAGCAACAGCATCGCGGTAAGCGGTGCTGTATTATCGGTGGAACTGGGGTGAGAGAATGCTGGTCTGGAATGCGTGGCGCTGGGTGCGCGGCACAGTCACACTCCGCGCCGAAGGCGGTTTGTGCGAGCGCTTTCTGAGTCTGCTCGGAGAACTGGATCCGCCGCTGAATGTATGGAACATCCGCCGCGGCGACGGTGCGATTACGCTTTGCTGTCGCGCGGAGGATTATCCCCGCTTGCGCGTACCCGCACGGCGCACGGGCACACGGGTACGCGCACAGCAAAAACGCGGGCTGCCGTTTGCGGCAAGACCGCTTGTAAGGCGTCCCGGGTTATTTGTCGGCGCGGCACTTGCGGTGGCGCTGTATATGGTTTTAGGCAGTCGGATCTGGATTATGGATATCGGCGTGGAGGACCCCGTGCTTGCCGCCCGCATTGAAGCACAGCTTGCACAAGATGGCGTTGCAATCGGAACACGGATGAACAATGTCGATGTGCCGTCGGTGAGAATGCACGCCATCGGCGAAATCAAAGAAATCAATCAGCTGTCCCTTTATTTCGACGGAAGTATCGCCCGTGTTGATGTACAATTACAAAAGACCAGTGCCGTTCCGCCCGATAAATCTCCCGCCAACATCGTTGCCGCCGCCGACGGACGCGTTATCACGATGCGTGCCACCGTCGGTACACCACTTGTGATGGCAGGCGAAGCTGTGATCAAAGGAGATTTACTGGTGTGCGGTGCGGTGGAGACCGAAAAAGGCACCCTGCTTCGCCACGCAAGCGCGGTCGTTCTTGCCGAAACAACACATTGCTTTGAGGAAACCGTACGCCTGACCGAGCTGGTTTCGCGTGACGGTCGACGCATTGAACAACCGTCACTCTGCATCCTCTCGTGGCGCGTGCCGCTTTACAGCAGAGCGGCTTTCGATGAGGAGTGGACCGTTACCTCGCACAAGCGTTTTCTCTCGCTGTTTGGCACTACACTGCCCGTAGGCATTGAAAGCGAACTGTACACAGAGCGCGTTATGACCGAGACGACTTACACCCGCGAGCAAGCCGAACAGATCGCAAAAACACGGCTCGAAACGCGTGCGCAGGCACAGCTTGCCGATGCACAGATCCGCGATGTGAGGTTGGAAGGATGCTGGGAAGGCGATATCTATCGCCTTCGTGCAGAGTATCAATGCACACAAGACATTGCCAAAGAAGTGCCCTTAATCCTGACGGGCAACTGATTACAAACCGACAGAAAGGACCGAAGAGATTATGAGAAGTTATGTTCCCGAAGGAATCCTGATGGATACTCCGAAAAACCGTGCGGCTGTGAGCGATATGACCCGACTGCTTGCCGCCAAGGAGCACGAAGATATATTGGAGGCGCGCGCGGTGATGTGTGACAGCGAACACAACTTGCGCGTGGAACTCCCCTGTATGGAAGGGATCATCCCGCACAACGAGGGCGCTATCGGCATTGCCGAAGGCACCGTGCGCGATATTGCCCTGCTGTCACGCGTCGGCAAACCCGTCAGTTTTGTCGTATCCGATGTTGAAACGATGCCTGACGGGCACACGCGCGCCCTGCTCTCCCGTCGACGCGCACAACAGCTTTGCAAAGAACGCTTTTTGTCTCAGCTTGCCATCGGCGATGTCATCCCTGCACGGGTCACACGGCTGGAAAGTTTCGGCGCATTTTGCGATATCGGCTGCGGGTCGGTGGCGCTGTTGCCCATTGCGTGTATGTCGGTCAGCCGCATCTCTCACCCGCGTGACCGCGTGTCCGTCGGCGATTTGCTTCACTGCATGGTGACTTCCCTTGAGGAAGGACGCATCTGTTTATCGCTCAGAGAGCTTTTGGGGACCTGGGAGGAAAATGCCGCCTTGTTTTCGCAGGGTGAAACGGTACTCGGCACCATCCGCTCCATTGAGCCATACGGCATATTTGTGGAGCTCACTCCCAACCTCGCAGGACTTGCCGAACCGTTTGAGGGTGCACGGGTCGGGCAAACGGCAGGCGTGTTTATCAAGAGCATTCTGCCCGGTAAAATGAAGATCAAACTGATCATCATTGACACGCACGATCCTGTCGGCAAACCGGCACCGCTTCGCTATTTCACGGACGGCGACCGCATCACCGACTGGCAATATGCCCCGCGCAAGGTGTAATAAACAGAAAAAGAGCCGTTCCACAAAATGTGGAACGGCTCTTTTGTTGTGTCAATTACCAGCCGAAAACATCTTTGCCACCGTTAGTCTCGGGGATGTAATCTGTACCGTCCTCCTGATTACTGATAGCACAGATATTTTCCGATTCAAACCAGCGGATCTCCATTTCGGGAGCTTCATAAATCTGTTTCATTTTGCATTACCTCCCTTTTTCAAAGTGTTTCTGACATTGTCAGCGTCAACATCGACGAGCTGTAGATGGTGAATCTCTCACCCGTCTCAAGATCTTTGTAAACTGCGTAGGCAATTGCCGAGCGGCTCTTGCCGTTTGCAATCTCCGTGACCTTGATCGAATACTGCGCCGAGCCTGCCGACACCGCCGATGCTTTGATGCGGCGAGTCCAGGTAGCATCCTCGCTGACAAGCAGATCGTAATCCGCATTCGGGCCGTAAACGATACCGCAATCGACCACTTCATACTTCTCGGTGTTGCCACGGTTAAGCGCCGCAACCCAAGTAATCGCACCGTTATCCGCATCGGCATTGTAGACACCGCGGACAATCTGCATCGAAACGCTCGGCTTATGCTCGGGTGCTTTGTCTGCGTAGACAGCCGTCAATGTGAGATTGCCGGGGACGAAGAAGTTGTAGGTCGACTCATAGGACACGATGTTGCCGTGCTGATCCTGCCAGTAAGCAAAGACCATACCCTCGGGAGCTTCGTTTGCCACAATCGTTGCATAAGCGTCGTAGCCGAGAATCTGCTCGGGGTGATACGCGCTCTTGGTGTTGAAGTAAGCCTTGGTGTACTTCTCAAGCCAGTGGTCTTCATCCGCCACAGAAGCGTCGTCGATTACGCCGCCATTGACTTCAATCACATAACCGAAGATCGCTGTCTTCTGAACCGTGTTCGGATCCACATAGGCGGTCTCCCAGCCAATGAACGAGTAGTTGAACTCTCTGGGATCCTCGGGAGGATTCGGAATTTCCAACTCAGCGCCCGTATTCGGCACAGTAACCTTGTGGATCACACCGTCGTTCGTGACATATTCCACCGTCACGGAATGGTACGCCGTCACCGTGTCGTCAACGAAGGTGACATTGGACGGATAGGCGATGTCATGACGATCGCCGTTGACCTTATCCTCGTAGCAAACATCGTCGGTGAATACCGAGATGGTGGAGGTTGCAGAAGCCGCGTTTTCAAGGCAATCAGTGTTCAGCTTAAAGTACACTGTCGCAATAACACCCTTGGTGTCGGAATTGCCTGCTGCCGAGACATAGGCAAGATAGATTTCGTCGCCGCCGTTGTAGTTAGCAGCAAACATACGGCTGGGCGATGCCGCACCGAGAACCTCGTGGTTCCAGGAAGCCCATTCGCCGTCAACCGCCACAGGAGTCAGCACCTTGCTGTCAAAGCTGACCGTCATACCGAAGTTGGTCGTGCCGACATTGCTGTTCATCAGAATCTCAACCGCAAACACATCGTCGGTGTAGATAACATCTTCAGCAGACACGACAGAGAAGATCATTTCGGTACCGTTGACCGACGGCATCGTGGTGGAAGCAGTCGGCTCGGTAACGGTTGTTGTGGTGATAGTCGTGGTCGTGGTGGTTGTAGTAGTAGTGGTAGTGGTAGTAGTGGTGGTAGTCGTCGTCGTGGTGGTCGGTTTGGTGTAGACGATTGCACCGTCAACCGCCTCTACGAGCGGCTCATACTCACCGTCACCCTTGTCGGCATAAGCCTCTTTGACCGTCAGGCCGATTGTTGCTTCGCCCGCGTCCTCCGCGATCACCCTGAAGGTCAGCGTGAAGAACTGCGCACCAACGCTCTTGCCTTTGTAGCCCGTTGCAAAGCCGACGCGGAGTGTGCCGTCATTCATGATCTTCGAGCTGATAAGACCGTTGAAGAAGCTGTAATCGACATCGCTGACATAGGGGTTGGCAGCATCATCATTGACGGCCACCAGTTCCAGCTTGGTGCTGTCAAAGTTAAAGTCCAACTTACCCGATACAAAGTAATGATTTACATCGAGGGAGACGGGAACCTTAACGATACTGCCGACAGTTGCCTCAACCGTGCCCACCGTAAAGGTGATCTTCGCAGGTGCTGTCGTGGTAGTAGTCGTTGTAGTAGTGGTGGTGGTAGTCGTTGTAGTGGTCGTGGTGGTAGTTGTAGTCGTCGTGGTAGTTGTAGTGGTAGTTGTAGTAGTGGTTGTAGTGGTAGTCGTCGTGGTGGTTGCCTTGGTGTAGACGATCTTGCCGTTGTTCACTTCCACGATCGGCTCATACTCACCGTCACCCATATCCGCGTACGCTTCATTGACCGTCAGATCAATTGCCGCTTCGCCCGTTTCGCCGTCAACAACCTTGAAGGTCAGCGTGAAGAACTGAGCGCCGAAGCTCTTGCCCTTAAAGCCTGTCGCGAAACCAATGCGGAGCGTACCGTCGTTCATAATCTTCGAGTTGACAAGACCGTTAAACACTTGGCCGTTCAGGTCGCCAACATAGGGGTTGGCAGCATCATCATTGACGGCCACCAGTTCCAGCTTGGTGCTGTCAAAGTCAAAGTCCAGCTTACCGGATACAAAGAAGTGATCGGTATCAATATACACCGGAACCTCTACAATGTCGCCGGTCTCTGCTGCCACCGTGTCGACGGTAAAGGTGATCTTCGCAGGCTGAGTGGTGGTCGTGGTAGTAGTGGTAGTGGTAGTAGTAGTAGTGGTAGTAGTAGTGGTGGTGGTAGTAGTAGTGGTAGTAGTGGTAGTAGTAGTGGTAGTAGTAGTGGTAGTAGTAGTGGTGGTAGTTGTTGTAGTAGTCGTTGTGGTCGTGGTGGTCGTAGTAGTGGTAGTTGTAGTAGTGGTAGTTGTTGTGGTGGTAGTTGTAGTAGTGGTAGTTGTTGTTGTGGTAGTTGTTGTGGTGGTAGTGGTTGTAGTAGTGGTAGGCGTAGTGGTAGTAGTTGTTGTTGTGGTAGTGGTAGGCTCAACAAACTGAACTGCGCCGTTGGTCACAGTACCAATTGCCACATTTTCACCGTTACCGTCATCGACATAGGCTTCCTTGACATCCATCGTGATGGAAGCAGAGCCTGCCTGTGCAGCAACAACCTTGAAGGTCAGCGTAAAGAACTGAGCGCCCTTGCTTCTGCCGTTGAAGCCGGTTGCGAAACCAACACGCAACATGCCGTCTTCAATCAGTCGGGAGGAGATAAGTCCGTTGAACACCTCGCCGTTCACATCGCCGACATAGAGGTTGCCGTTGTCATCACTGATTGCCTGAAGCTCCAGCGCAGAGGAATCGAACGAGATGTCCATCTTACCGCTGACGAAGTAGTGACCATCTTCGATGTAGACGGGAACTGTCACAATATCACCAATCGTTGCCTCAACCGTGTCAACCGTAAAGTTGATGAGTGCGGGTGCTTTGGTTGTGGTCGTGGTGGTCGTTGCTTTGGTGTAGGTAACAACACCGTCAACCGCTTCTTTGATCGGCTCATACTCGCCGTTGCCCTTATCAGAGAAGGCGTCGATCACTGTCAGATCAAGAGCTGCGCTTCCGTCAACCTCATCAATAACTTTGAAGGTCAGGGTGAAGAACTGTGCTGCTTCTTGCTTACCGTTTTGAGCTGTGGCAAGTGCGATGCGCAGAGCACCATTGTCCATAATCTTCGAGCTGATATAGCCATTGAAGAACTTGGAATTCCAATCACTGACATAGGGATTGGCGGTGTCATCATTGACTGCCATCAGTTCCAGCTTGGTGTTATCATACACCAGTTCCAGAACACCCGACACGAAGTAGTGATCTTCGCCGATATACACCGGAACGGTCACGATATCGCCGGTCTCAGCCTCCACGGTACCCACCGTAAAGGTGACCGTCGCAGGCTTGGTGGTCGTGGTAGTAGTCGTGGTAGTGGTAGTGGTAGTGGTAGTGGTAGTGGTAGTGGTAGTCGTAGTCGTAGTCGTAGTGGTAGTAGTTGTAGTCGTTGTAGTGGTAGTCGTCGTGGTAGTCGTCGTGGTAGTCGTCGTGGTAGTCGTCGTGGTAGTGGTAG
>JAZRTC010000020.1:0-28421 GCA_045651865.1 Acutalibacteraceae bacterium | reverse complement strand
GAGCTTCATCTCGTGGATGCACTCAAAGTACGCGTTACGGGGATCGTAGCCAGCCTCAACGAGCGTCTCAAAGCCCGCCTTCATCAGCGCAGTCACGCCGCCGCAAAGGACAGCCTGCTCACCGAAGAGGTCGGTCTCGGTCTCGGTGCGGAAATCGGTCTCGAGAACACCGGCGCGAGCACCGCCGATGCCTGCGGCGTACGCGAGCGCCACATCCAGAGCGCGACCGGTAGCATCCTGATGGATCGCCACCAGACAAGGCACGCCCTTGCCTTCCTGATACTCACTGCGGACGGTGTGACCGGGGCCCTTGGGAGCAATCATGAACACATCGACATCCGCGGGAGGCACGATCTGGCCGAAGTGAATCGCAAAGCCGTGAGCAAAGCACAGCGCCTTGCCTGCGGTGAGGTTCGGCTCGATATCGTTCTTGTACATATCCGCCTGACGCTCGTCGTTGATGAGGATCATGATGACATCGGCATTCTTTGCCGCATCTGCCGCGGTCATAACCTTCAGGCCAGCCGCTTCTGCCTTTGCCCAGCTCTTGGAGCCGTTGTACAGACCGACAATGACATCCACACCGCTCTCATGCAGGTTGAGCGCATGCGCATGACCCTGCGAGCCGTAGCCGATGATCGCAACGGTCTTGCCATTGAGTACACCGAGGTTACAATCGTCCTGATAATAGATCTTTCTTGCCATGATACATTCCTCCTAATAGAGATCATCGCGTTAACGCGAGAATTGTTTATATATGTACCGCTGAAAGCGGTCATAATCAACCTTTTTTACGGGTGGGATCCGCACCTTTTTCAATCGCGATCGTACCCGTGCGGACGATTTCGCGGATGCCGTAGGGACGAAGCAGGGTCTCGAGTGTTTCCGTGCGCTCCGCTGTATCCGAAAACTCAATCGTCAGCGATGCGCGGGTCGCATCGACAATACGCGCTCCCATCAGCTCAGACACGCGCATAATATCCGCGCGTTGTCCTGCGGTGACAGACACCTTGATGAGCGACAACATCCGCGGGATGTGTGAGCCTGTCTCCAGTGTTTTGACCTTGATGACAGGAATGAGCTTGTTGAGCTGTTTTTCCACCTGCTCAACAATGTATTCGTCGCCGTCGACCACAATGGTCATACGGGACACCGACGGATCTTCCGTCGTACCGACCGCCAGCGAATCAATGTTGAAGCCGCGGCGGGAGAACAGACCCGATACCTTGGAAAGAACGCCCGGCTGGTTTTCTACAAGAACAGACATCGTATATTTCATTGTCGGGCGCACCTCCTTTTTATAATGACGGGTAATCCCACGGAACGACACATTCGAGCAGATACGGCTGATCGTCCGAGAGCATGTCATCGACCGCCGCAAGCGCTTCCTCGTTAGAGGTCACACAGCGCGAGCGGATGCCGTAAGCCTGCGCGATCTTGACAAAATCGGGACTGCCGTCAAGAAACACGCCGCTGTAAGCGCTGTCGTACAGATTCTTTTGCAATTCGCGCACCATGCCCAGGCGGCCGTTGCGCATAACAATAATCTTAACGCCCTTTTGCTCCTGGCAAATGGTGGCGAGTTCCATCATACTCATCTGGAACGAACCGTCACCGCACACCGCTACAACGCGGCGTTTCGGATCGGCACATTTCGCACCGAGCGCACACGGGATGGAATACCCCATCGTGCCCATACCGCCCGAGGTCAGCAATCGACCGCGTCGGATCTCGGTATTGTTGGCACACCAGATCTGGTTCTGACCGACATCGGCGCAGACAACCGCATCCTCTTCCAGACGGCGGGTAAACGCACGCAGGAAGGTTTTGGGTTCCACATATCCGTCGAGCGGTTCAATGGATTTCGCGGCATAACGCTTTTTACGGTCGGTGACAACCTGCACCCAATCGTACGGTGCGGTGCCGTCTACCTTTTCGGTAAGTGCCGCTAACACAAGCTTGAGATCGCCGACGATCGGAATATGCGCCGACATATTCTTGCCGATTTCGGCGGGGTCAATATCAATATGAATAATCTTGGCACGGTTCGCTACCTGATTCGGTGAAGCCACTGCACGGTCACCCACGCGCGCGCCTGCCATAATGACAAGGTCAGCGTCGCGAATCGCCTTATTGGCAGCGACACAGCCGTGCGAGCCGAGCATGCCGAGATTGAGCGGATGTGCCGTCGGTAATGCGCCGACACCCATCATTGTGCAAACCACGGGGAGCTGAGCTTTTTCCACAAATGCCGTCAGTTCCGCTCCTGCATCTGCAGTGAATACGCCACCGCCGGCACACAGCACCGGGCGCTTTGCCGAGCGAAGAGCATCCGCCGCTTTTTTGATCTGCAGAGGATGTCCCGTTGTGCTGGGCTTGTACCCGATGATATCGGGCGGGGTATCATAATCAAAAGTCGGTACCTGATGCTGCTGAATATCCATCGGAATATCAATGAGCACAGGACCCGGACGACCCGCCGAAGCGATGTAAAACGCTTCCTTGAAAATGCGGGGCAGGTCGGACGCTTTGGTCACCAGATAGCTGTGCTTGGTGAACGGCTCTGCCGCACCCGTGATATCTGCCTCCTGGAATACATCGCGGCCGATCAGATCGCTTCGGACCTGACCGGTGATGATCACCATCGGGATGGAATCCATATACGCCGAGGCAATACCTGTCAGCAGGTTGGTGGCACCCGGTCCCGAAGTTGCGACACAAACACCGACCTTACCCGTGATACGGGCATAGCCGCTTGCCGCGTGAGCGGCATTCTGCTCGGTGCGCACCAGTACATGGTGAACCTTGCTGCCGATGAGGGCATCATAAAACGGGCAGATCGCCGCGCCCGGATAACCGAAGATTGTGTAAACACGCTCGCGTTCCAGACATTTAACCATCGCCTGTGCACCTGTCATCGTATACCGCTCCTTTCTGTTTTCAATCTATTTCAGAACCGATTGTCACTTATTATAAACCTATTTTTTGCCGTCGTCAAGAGTATTTTCACAAAGTGATTTTTATTTGTTAACACGCTAAAGCGCAGCTTGTTTTTATGCGTTTTTTCGGCATTTTCAACAAAAAGAAACCGATCCCGTTTGACAAAACACTGCCAAACGGGATCGGTGTAATTAATTAAGGCCTTTTTCTGCTTTAAATTCGAGGAACTCGTCATAGGTCATGCGCTTATCGAGAATGGTGCCGTCGGCACGGAATTCGATAATGCGGTCAGCGACCGTCTGCACAAACTGGTGGTCATAGGACGAGAACAGGATATTGCCCTTGAAATCAATCAGGCCGTTGTTGACGGCGGTGATGGATTCAAGATCGAGGTGGTTGGTGGGCTGATCGAGAAGCAGGACATTCGAGCCGAACATCATCATACGCGACAGCATGCAACGCACCTTTTCGCCACCCGACAGCACCTTGACGGGTTTGAACACATCGTCACCCGAGAACAGCATCTTACCAAGGAAGCCGCGCAGATAGGTCTCGGTATCATCGGAGGAATACTGCTGGAGCCACTGAATGATGTTTTTGTCAGAATTCTCAAAGAACTCCGTATTATCCTTGGGGAAATAGGACTGGCTGGTGGTGCCGCCCCATTTGAACGAGCCGCTGTCTGCGGAAATCTCTTCCATCAGGATACGGAACATGGCGGTGATACCGACTTCGTTGGCGCCGATAAACGCGATCTTATCGCCCTTTTCCACACGGAAGGACACATTGTCGAGCACCTTCACGCCGTCAACGGTTTTGGTGATGTTCTCGACCACCAGAATATCCTTACCTGCTTCGCGGTCCATCGAAAACCCGACATACGGATAACGACGGGAAGAAGCGGGCATCTCTTCCACCGACAGCTTTTCAAGGAGCTTGCGGCGGGAGGTTGCCTGACGGGATTTGGATTTATTCGCAGAGAAGCGCTCGATGAAGCTTTGCAGCTCACGGATCTTGTCCTCACGCTTTTTGTTCTGGTCGCGCACCATACGCTGCATCAGCTGGGAAGATTCGTACCAGAAGTCATAGTTACCGACATAAATCTTGATCTTGTTATAGTCCACATCGACGATATGCGTACAGACATTGTTGAGGAAGTGACGGTCATGGGACACGACGATAACGGTACCTTCGTACGCCATCAGGAAGTCCTCAAGCCAGGTCACCGACGCGAGGTCAAGGTGGTTGGTCGGCTCGTCAAGCAGGATGATATCGGGATCGCCGAACAGTGCCTGTGCAAGCAAGACCTTGACCTTATCGCGGTCAGCAACATTGCACATCGTCTGCTCCAGAAGCGACAGATCCAGACCGAGACCCTGCAGAAGTCTGCCGGCGTCCGTCTCAGCATCCCAGCCGTTGAGTTCGGCAAATTCCGATTCCAGTTCGGAAGCGAGGTTGCCGTCCTCCTCTGTGAAATCCTCTTTCGCGTACAGCGCTTCCTTTTCCTGCATAATCTGATACAGGCGCGGATTGCCCTGGATGATGGTGTCAAGCACCGTGAAATCGTTAAATGCAAAGTGATCCTGCTTCAGCACGGACATACGCGTGCCTTTATCGATGATAACCTCACCCGAAGACGGCTCAAGGTCACCCGAGAGAATACGCAAGAAGGTCGATTTACCCGCACCGTTTGCACCGATGACACCGTAGCAGTTGCCGGGGGTGAATTTCAGGTCTACATGGGCAAACAGCTTTTGCCCGTTAAAGTCCAGACTAAGATCCGATACTGCGATCATAACACTTGCCTCCTGTTTTATTACATACTTTCAGCCATACAATTTGGTATTATAGCATAGTTCAAACCGTTTTGGCAAGTGATAAAAGGAGATTTGTGGGAAATGGAAAAGCACCGGATAAAACCGGCATTATCTTGGGCATAAGTGCCATATCCGATCCACTACCCTCACGCTACACGGATCACAAGCGCTGTCGTATCGTCGCCGCGTTCATCATCCTGCCGTTCACGGGCAGTAAACACAATCTCGCTTGCCATTGTCTTTTCATCTGTGTTACGCGCCGCAAGACGACAGATCAAGTCTTCAAGCCAGTCCATCTCCCCTTCCGCCACACCATCGGAAATCATCACAAACAGATCACCGCGTTCAAGGTGCTCGTCATATTCTTCGCATGTAATATCCTTTAAGATCCCAATCGGTAAAGAGGATGCCGCAATTTTGGTCAACCGTCCGTTGCTGTAAACAAAGCTCGGTGCCGCACCTGCCTTGAGTCCTTGTACAGCGCCCGTAAACGGATCGATACGCACCGCATCAAGCGTTGAAAGGCTTTCATCTCCCGATTTAACAATCAACGAAGAATTGATGATCCGAAGAATGCTCTCGTAATGAAATCCTGCCTGCAACATTCTTCCTGCAAGTGCTGCTGTCATGGCACCATCTACCGCCGCTCTGCCTCCTGTGCCCATTCCGTCACTGAGCACCACACAATAGCGACCGTCGTGATCATAAAACTGTTCAAACGAATCTCCGCACAAGGTTTCGGTACGGCAGTTCAGCTGAGCGCTCCCGAAATGAAGCAAAAATTTAGGCGCTTGCGTCAGGCGGACGCGTGTGAGATACGCCGCTTTAGAGACCTCCGGTGTTCCAAACGAGCATCCGCAGGCATCTTCCAGTTCTTTATAAAACCGCGCACCCTCAGGCGGCGTGCTGTCTCCTTCCAGCAACAGCTGTGCCGTGATGCGGTTGCGTCTGCCGATGAGGCACACCGCCTGTGTGACGGGAAGCTTATACCGCTCGCATATCTGACGGATGCGTAAGGTTGCCTGTTCATCGGTGCGTTCCAGCCCGCTGAGATCCTGCGACAGATCCGACAGCAACGATGCCATACCTTCAAACTGATCGGTAACAATGGAACGGATATCCCCAAGGCGGCGAAACGCGTTTTCCTTCATAACGAATCGGGCATAACCATTATTCATCATCGCCAGCAACTCATCACGATGGTGACAACCCGACCAAAACTCAGCATCTACATCCGCACAGGTGATCACACCGCGTTCCCGCAGAGCTTGTCCCATATGTCGGAATGCCGCCATGGAATCGGCAAAATGATCTTTGAAACACACCTCACGGCGACGACAGCCGTTACAAAGTCCCTCGCACACCTCGGCATACACCTCTTTTAATGTAGGTGCATTCATAGCCGCAAGTTTTTCAGAAACGGTATCGACAGTTGCCGCGATTTCGCGCATCGTCTGAGACGCATAGGTCAGGCGCATATCCACTGAACGGCGCAATCCCTCCACAGCAGGAACAGACTGGGATCGGGAGAATATCGCATTGGCGGCGCGTTCTACCGACCGCGGGACAATCAGGAAAAGTGCCGAAGCTGCAAGAATCTCATACATTCCCAGCACAACAGTCTCCTGCTCTCCCGTGCTGAGCAACACAAGTGTATTCACAAGAATCATCACCACCGCCGAGGCAATTCTGCCATAGCGGGAAAAGAGACCACTGAGCAGACCGCCGAATGCGTATGCCGCCGTATAATATGCCTGCATCGGCGACGACAGCGCCGATGCCGAGCCAAGCACCACACCTGCCAGCATACCGCCCTGCTGACCGCCCGCCTTTGCCGCTAACAATACAAACGCAACCGTCAAAATACGCCCGATTGAGATTCCTGCAATCTCCACTGCGTTGACAGCCATCAACAACACTGCCAATGAAATTACAAGAGACGATTGCTCAGGAAGCGTCAGCGAACGGTTGCCGTGATTGTTTTGAACGGTGCGGATGGCATAATTGAAAAAATAAGACGCACCGCCCGCAAGCAACGATTCACAGATTTCGCTGAGCAAAATTGAGAGCTGAAATCCGCCGAGCATATTCATGGTAAGTCCTGTCAGAAGTGTTGCGCCCGCTGACAGAAACGGTACAAACAACACATGTTCCGTTATTTTGCTGACACCGCTGAACACCCAACGCACACTCGCCACAATCACCACTGCCGTGATATACCGAAGCGGCATCACTACCTGTGCAGACAAGATATACCCCACCACTGCACACGCATACACAAGAACCGATGCACCGCCGCTTATACACGCGGAAAGTGCTACACCGAAAGGCGCCAGTCCGCCGTAGACCGTTGCGCGCGGAATCAGCACTGCCACAAGTGCTGTTGACAGATAAATCAGCATATTCAAATATAACGGCTGTTCTTTTTCTGCTTGTCCCGTTCCCATTGCTACTGTTTTTTTCACATCGCACACTCCCGTTTTATATTCGTGACCAGTATACAAAAAAAATCCCGCCGAAGCTGCCGCATTGGGCGGGAAAATTGTATCGGGTTTTGTAAAAACACAAAGTATTGTGAAACATCAGCGCAAAGACGCGAGGAAGCGCTCAAAATACGGCGGTAAATTGCTGTGAAATTCCATGTACTCGCCTGTGCGCGGATGCACAAAGCCAAGGGTTTTGGCATGAAGACATTGCCCCTCAAAATCTTTCACAGCGCGCGCACCGTAAAGTGCATCACCCGCAACGGGATGTCCGACATAGGACATATGCACACGGATTTGATGGGTGCGTCCCGTTTCGAGCGTTACCTCCACATAGTCAAAGCCGTCAAAGCTCTCTTTGACTGTGTAATGCGTAACGGCATCTTTGGAATTTTGCGGCGTAACCGCCATTTTCAGGCGATTATTCGGATTTCTGCCGATCGGTGCATGAACCGTACCCGACGGTTCGCGCAGGTGTCCTGTTACCACCGTTTCATAACGGCGCAAAAAGGAATGTTCCTTGATCTGCTCGGCAAGTCCGCGATGCGCCATATCGTTTTTGGCGACCATCAGCAAGCCACTGGTATCCTTATCAATACGATGCACGATTCCCGGTCGGAGTACACCGTTAATTCCTGACAGTGAATCGCCGCAATGATACAGCAATGCATGGACAAGCGTTCCTGTTTCGTGACCGGCAGCGGGATGTACAACCATCCCCTTCGGCTTGTTCACGACAAGAAGATCGCTGTCTTCATACACGATCTCAAGCGGGATGTTTTCCGGTGTCAACTCGTACTCTTTGACCGGCGGCGGTGTAATTGCCACCGCATCGCCTTCGCAAAGCACATATTTTTTCACCGACGGTTTATCGTTTACGGTCACAAAGCCGTCGGCAATCCATCCCTGTGCTTGTGAACGGCTGATGTCTGCCTGCGATGCAACGAACACATCAAGTCTCGTCCCTGCGTTCTCCTGCGTGATCTGCATCGTCCGCCGACACCTCCGTTTCTTCGGATTTCACAGATGTATCGGAATAGAAAAACACAAAATAGATAAACAGCAGAACCGCACCGATCACAACAAAGCAATCCGCAACATTAAAGATCGGGAAATCCATAAAATCGGTTTGGAGAAAATCCACCACATAACCGCGAAAAACACGGTCGATCAGATTGCCGATGCCGCCCGCAACCACCAGAATACCGCCGATCGTCGCCATACGGTGACGGCGGAACCGACCGCTGAGAAGCACCGCAAGCAGACCGACGATCATCACCGATGTGACGCCGATGAGCAACCATTGCTGTCCTTCAAACATACTCCATGCCGCACCGCGGTTTTCGGTATATGTGAAACTGAAAATATCGGGAATCACCGACACAGGATCATCGCCTTTTAAAAACTGCACCGCCAGCCATTTGGTGAGCTGATCAATGCCGACAAGACCTGCCGCAATCAACAAAATGCCAAGTTGCATCATATCGTGTATTCTCCTAAAAGCTACCGCCGCCCTGCCTTTCGGTAGGTGCGGCGGCAGACAGTATTTATTCTTTCATCAAAGCGGCGCAACGAGCACAAAGGTCAGGGTGCTCGGCATCCGTGCCGACCGACTCATCGTAGCTCCAGCAACGGCAGCATTTTTCGCCGTCCGCGTGCGCCACGGTGATCGACAAACCTTCGAGCTCACCGGTAAAGTCACCGTTACCGTCAGCAACCTCCACCTGCGAGACGATCAGTGCCTGCGGAAGCAGTGCCTTGACATCCTCAAGGAAGCTCTTAAGCTCACCGTCGGCAAACAGCGTAACCTTCGCATCCAGCGACTTGCCGATCAGCTTCGAGGTACGGGCGATCTCCAGCGCCTTCTGCGCATCCTCACGCACCGCATGGATGCGATCCCAGCGCGCCATAAACGCTTCGTCCACCGCGGTCATATCCTCGACGCGCGGCAGTTCGTTGAACATCACCGAACGGGCATCCTCATCCGCTGTATGCGGCATAAAGCTCCAGATCTCCTCTGCGGTGAACGCGAGGATCGGCGACAGCATACGGGTCAGGGTGTTCAGGATGCGGTAGATGGTGGTCTGCGCCGCACGGCGGGTTGCACCGTCTGCCTTTTCGACATACAGGCGATCCTTGAGAACATCCAGATAGAAGTTGGACATATCCACGACGCAGAAGTTGTGGATCTTATGCAGTGCCTCATGGAAGGTGTAGCTTTCAAACGCGTCACGCACCTGCTCCATCAGCTGAGTCAGACGCATCAGCGCCCAGCGATCCATCTCCTCGAGAGCATCATACGCAACCGCATCCTTTGAAGGATCGAAGTCGTGAATGTTGCCGAGGATGAAACGGGCGGTGTTGCGGATCTTGCGGTAGGATTCCGAAAGTTGCTTCAGGATATCCTTGGACACACGGGCATCCACCGTGTAATCGAGCGAAGCCACCCACAGACGCAGGATATCCGCGCCGTACTGGTCAATAACCTCGGAGGGTGCAATCGCGTTACCTGCCGATTTGTGCATCGCCTTGCCCTCGCCGTCGACGACCCAACCGTGAGTCAGGACGGAGGTGTACGGCGCTTTGCCTGTGCAGGCAACAGCGGTCAGAAGCGAACTCTGGAACCAGCCGCGATACTGGTCGCCGCCTTCCATATACATATCGGCAGGCCACTTCAGATAGGGACGCTCTTTCAGCACAGCGGCATGGGACGAACCGGAATCAAACCAGACATCCATAATGTCGCTTTCCTTGCGGAAATCGTGACCGCCGCAATGCGGGCAGGTCGCGTCGTCGGGCAGAATCTCGGCCGCGGTGTGGGTATACCAACCGTCGGAGCCCTCCTCACGGAACAGCGCCGAAACAGCTTCAATAAACGAGCGGTCGATCACGGGTTTGCCGCAATCCTCGCAATAGAACACCGGAATCGGCACACCCCACAGACGCTGACGGGAGATACACCAGTCAGCACGGTCGCTGACCATCGACGCGATGCGGTTTTCACCCCACGCAGGCATCCATTTGATACCCGCGATCTGCTCGAGTGTTTCTTTCTTAAAGCTGTCCACCGAGCAGAACCATTGATCGGTCGCGCGGAACAGCACAGGCTTCTTACAACGCCAGCAGTGCGGATACTGGTGAATGATCTTCTGCATAGCAAACAGTGCGCCGGTTTCATCCAGATGCACAGCAATCGCTTTGTTTGCATCGTCGGTCTTCATACCCGCACAGATGGGGCCAGCTTCCTCGGTCATGTAACCGTGATCATCCACGGGCACAACTACGGGAATCTCGGGGTATTTCTTGCAGACCTCAAAGTCTTCCACACCATGACCGGGTGCCGTGTGGACACAGCCGGTACCGCTTTCCAGCGTGACATGATCGCCGACGATCACAAGCGAACGACGATCGAGGAACGGGTGCTGTACAGACATATACTCAAGCTCGCTGCCCTTAAATTCGGCAACAACCTCATAGTCGGTGATCTTTGCCTGCGCAAGTGCGGCGTCCTTAAGAGCATCCGCCATCACGAAATACTCATCACCCGCTTTGATCAGCTGATAAGTAAAGTCGGGGCCAAGGCAGATCGCCACATTCGCAGGGAGCGTCCAGGTCGTGGTCGTCCAGATCACGAACTTGACTTTCGAGGGATCAACGCCCTTTGCGGCAAAGATGCCCTTATCATCAACAACCGCAAACTTCACATAAATGGAGTAGCAGGGGTCTTCGCCGTACTCGATCTCCGCCTCAGCAAGCGCAGTCTGGCAATCGGGGCACCAATACACGGGTTTAAGGCCCTTGTAGATGTAACCCTTGAGCGCCATCTCACCGAACACTTCGATCTGGCGCGCTTCAAATTCCTTGGCAAGCGTCAGATACGGATTATCCCATTCGCCGAGAACGCCCAGACGCTGGAACTGCTTGGTCTGCGTATCGACATACATCAGCGCAAACTCACGGCAAAGCGCACGGATCTCCACGGGAGACATCGTTGCCGCTTTCTCTGCGCCTGCTTTTGCACGCGCTTTCAGTTCGATGGGCAGACCGTGCGTATCAAAGCCGGGAACAAACGGAGCATTCCAGCCCGTGATGTTGCGGTAGCGCACGATCATATCCTTGATAATCTTGTTCAGAGCCGTACCGATGTGAATGTCACCGTTGGCATAAGGAGGGCCATCGTGAAGCACCCAGAGGGGTTTGCCCTCGTTCTTCTTCATCAGCTCGCCGTAGATATCCTGCTCATACCAGCTTTTGAGCATTTCGGGTTCGCGCATCGGCAGACCCGCACGCATCGGAAAGTCGGTTTCCAGAAGATTCAATGTCTTATTATAATCCATTTGTGTATACCCCTTTACATTGCTTGACGACCCGCACACAACCGTACGCGGATCGTCGGTATCGATCAATCATCCTGATCGTCGTCGAGATTATAATCCTCGCCGAATTTCAGATTGGCAAATTTTGAACGCTGTGTTGTTTCGACAACTTTGGTATCCTCAGGAACAACCTTCATCGGCTCCTCTTCGTCCTCTTCTTCCTCGAGAACAACCGGTGCCGTCTCCACTACGGGAGCGGGCTCTTCCACGGGAGCAACCGGTGCAACAACCGTTTCTTCCGCCTTGGGAGCAACCGAATCGGAAGGAATCGACTTAAGGAGCGTGATGTGCTCCTTGTACATCGTAAGGATGCTTGCTTTGAAGTCGCTGACCTCTGCTTTTGCACGGGCAAGCTCTGCCTCATACATCGAGATCGCACCCTTGACATCATTGACAATCGTCTCAGCTTCCTGTCTTGCCTGCTCTATCACAGCCGCCGCATTCTCATTCGCCTCGCGGATGATCGCATCACCCGTGCGCTGAGCGCTGAGAAGCGCCGAGCGGATGTTGTCTTCATCGCGGCGATATTCCACGAGTTTATCCGCAAGGATGCTGAGTTTTTTGGTGAGTTCTTCCTTTTCAGCGGTCAGCGTTTCTACGGTTTCGGCACACGCCTCCACAAACGCTTCCACCTCATTGACCTTGTAGCCGCCCATGTTCTTGGTAAACTGAACATTGCGGATATCCGATGCCGTATACATGGTGAAATTCCTCCAATTTATATGTCATTGAATTTTACACATAGCGTCTTGCTTGTAGCACCAAGCGACCTTTTTTTGTCATTTGTGAAACATCGTCCACAATAAAGCGACCGCTCCCGCGAACGGACAGGACCTGTCCTGCTGTAACGGTCTGTGACGGCGAACTTGCAGGTTTATGATCCACCTGAACAGCACCGTCACGCAATATCTCACACGCTTTTTCGCGCGAGACACAGAGTAACACTTTAAGAACAGCGTCGAGCCGTGGTGATGCAAGCGTTCCCGACACGGGTTCAAAACGGTGAAAGACGGGTAATTCGCCGTCGTAAGGGCAGAGCACTTTTACGCCGACTCTGCCGATCTTTGTCACAGACTCCGCGACAAACGATGCGATATCCTCATGCAGAAAGACAACTGCACGGTCCTGTGCGCACAGAATATCTCCTACTTTTTCGCGGGCGATCCCGCATCCGAGCAGCGATCCGAGCACATCGCGGTGAGACAGCTCCGCCGCCATACCGTAGCAAAATGCCACAGCCGTGAGCGGAAACCACTCCAAAACGGGTTCGTCACCATCGGGAAACACACCGAATATCACCCGCTCGGCATCCTCATGACCGCCGTAAAGACAACAGGATGTGCACGACTTCGGGATATGGGAGCGCACAAGCGATGCCTGCCGTTCATCCAGAAATCCCAGAAAATGCGGCGTGTGCCGACGCTGACAAATATCAAATGCATCGTCCACACGGGCTAAAAGCCGCTTATCCTCACTCTGCCAATCAGAAGTAGAGGCCATTGTTCTCCAGCTCGTCGAGCAGGTCGCCCATAATGCCGACATTGTAAGGAATGATGATGTAGGTGCACTGCGCAACCTTCTTGATCTGACCCTCGTTGGCGTAAGCCACACCGCTCAGGAAGTCCAGAATACGGCGGGAAACCTCTTTGCTTGCCGACTCCAGATTCAGCACGACCGTACGCTTGGCATTGAGATGATCCGCAATCGCGCTCGAATCGTCGAAACGCTCAGGCTTCACAAGCACCACCTGCAACTGTGCCGTTGCGTGAATATTGACAACCTTGTTGCTGCCGCGGCGGGAATCCGCAACAGAGGTCTCGCGACGCTCTTCAGGGCGGGAGATCATATCCTCATCGGTGTCGTAATCGTTGTAATCCTCATCCTCGGGATCGACAATCATGTTTTTAAACTTATCAAACAGTCCCATAACAATATCCTCCTATGTATGTTTTATTTTCTTCTTTTCAAACAGGGTAAAAACGACGGCCGAAAATAGCTGTGCCGACGCGAACCATTGTCGAGCCTTCCGCGATGGCTTCTTCAAAATCATCGGACATACCCATCGACAATACATTCATAGATATATTATCTATCTTTTTGCTCTGAATGTCAATAAACAGTTGGTGCATTTTTGAAAAATAATGCCTTTTTTTTGCCTCGGAATCCGAAATCGGCGGAATTGTCATCAATCCCTGCACCGAAATATGATCAAATGCTGCCATTTGCCGCAAAAGTTCCTCGGCATTTGCGGCACAAATACCGTCTTTGGAGGCTTCTTCTCCGATGTTGACCTCCACCAGAACAGGGGTAATCATCTGTTTTTCGGCAGAGACGCGATCAATAGCCGCCGCCAGTTTCAGGCTGTCGACCGATTGGATCATATCCACCTGTCCGACGATCGCTCGCACCTTGTTGGTTTGCAGATGGCCGATCAGGTAACGGGCAACGCCGTCAAGATGAAGTTCATCTTTTTTGGACAAATACTCCTGCACGCGATTCTCGCCGATGGCGGTAAGACCTGCATCGAGCGCCGCATTGATCAAACGAGCATCCACCGTCTTGGTTACACCGACAAGCGTGACTTCATCAGATGAACGCCCTGCCTTTGCACAGGCAGTCTCCACTCGCTCGCGAATGGACAAATATTGCGATACGACAGTTTGAAAATCTTTATCAGCGTACGATTTTTCCGTCATACAGATTCTTCCCTTCTGTCACAATATCGTCATACACCTGCAGATAGTTGTCCTCATTGACAACCTCGCAGATCGAATAATCCTCATATTCACTGTGATATGCCACGCGGATGCGGCGGAAGCGGATCACATTACCCTCCTGCACAAACACACCGGGTTCCTGTGCATCGTTGAAGCGGACTGCTTCATCGGGCACGCGCAGACCCGAATGTTGTTTCACAAGTACCTGCACCTGCTCAAGACGGATATCCGACAGATCGGCTGACATATAGTCACAGCGGAACACAACCGCCATATTGCCGTCGCGGTCGCGGTTTTCCGCAATCACCGTAACAGGGATCGTCTCGTTGGAAACAAACGGCAAGCGAAGGCGGACAGTGCTTTCCATCGGTAATCTGGTCATTTCTTCAGTGGGAAGCACGCACACCAGATACCATTCATAACTGCCGACCACTTTGCCTATGTATTTGGTGCTGTCGACTGTCGGTTCTGTTTCCATCGCACGACGAATCTCCTCGGTCGTGATCGAGCTGATGGTATCGGCGTTGATCACCGACTCAAGACCGTCTACCGTATTGACGAAATAGCCTGCCGTCGGAGAATACACGGCGCTGATGGGCGCAGCATCCTTGGCGGCGAGCGTTGCCCGCTCGGAGGTAAGCGCCGACATACGCGCTTCAAACCCGTCGGCACGACCAATGGTAATTTGTTGCTTATTCATCAGTGCCAGCAGATCTGCCGACAGCGTGTCGATGCCGTCGATATGCGGCTGGGACATCTGCCCGATGACAGACGCCTGCGCTTTATACAATTGTGTGTTGATAATATCCAGATTGGTACGGTTGTTCTGTCCCTGTTCCTCAATCATCTTAAGCTGAGCGATTTCTTCATCGAGTGAGCGAAGTTGCTGTTTGACAACCGCCGCCTCCTGATTGGTAAACAAATCGGCGATCTTGCCGTCTTTGGATACACGGCTGCCGTTTTCGGCGATATAATACACAAACCCCTGCTGTGTCAGCGGAATCATCGTTTCACTGCGCACAACAAGACCGGTTGTATCCACGGTTTCGTATTCATCATACAAAACCGCAATATCCGTTCGGATCGGCGAATACGCCGACATAAAGATGTGATACCCCATATACGAAAACAAGAGTACCGCACCGATCAACATGACAAGCCGTTTGAGAAAGGTTCCCATAACGAACTCCTTTCATTTATTTTACAAACGCGAGTGCCGCATCACACACGGCATCCGTCGTATCATACTCATCTACATAAAGTGTGTGCGCAGTTTCGATCCGTCGAAACCACGACAACTGCCGCTTCGCGTATTGCCGCGAGCGGCGTTTCATACAGTCGAGTGCCTCTGTAAGAGAACACTCACCGTCAAAATACGGGCGAAGCTCCTTACACCCGATTGCGGCACGCGCCGTCGGGAGTGACAACCGCACAATCGTAGCGGTTTCCTCCAGCAGCCCGTTTGCCAGCATCACATCCACACGGCGGTCAATGCGATCATACAGCTTTGCACGGTCGCGGAAATCGAGTGTAAACATCGTCACATCGTACGGTGACGGTTGTTCCTTTTGCCGTTTCTGCTGTTCGGACATCGGCACGCCCGTCAGTTCATACACCTCCAGTGCACGAAGCACGCGGGTGCGGTCGTGGATATGGAGCTTCTGCGCCAGCACGGGGTCAACTGCCTGTAGCTTGTCCCACATCGCCTGATCGCCGTTTTCGGAAAGTTCCTCCTGTAAACGGGCACGAAGCTGTGCGGCGCGTTCGTCGTTCTGCTCCTCATAACAGACATTGTCGGTCACGGCGGCAATATACAGTCCCGTACCGCCGCAAAGAATCGGCAGTTTGCCGCGTGCGTGGATATCCGCAATCGCCTCGCGGGCGTCCTTCGCATAGCGGGCAACGCTGTAGGATTCATCAAGTTCCACATATTCAAGAAGATGGTGCACCACCCCATCCCGCTCCTCCATCGACGGACAAGCGGTGGCAATGGGGATGCCTTTATAAATCTGCATGGAATCGGCAGAAACGACCTCGCCGTCCAGTGCCTTGGCGAGCGCAATCGCCAGCGATGTTTTGCCCGAAGCGGTCGGTCCCGCCACAACGATCAGCGGTAATCTTTGCATATCCGACCACTCCTTTTACTTCAATCAAATAATCCGACCGAATTGCTTTTCGATCTCCTGCTTCGTCAGCGAGAAGCAAACCGGTCTTCCGTGCGGGCAGGTGCGCAGATCGTCGTGATACAGCACCCGCTCGGCAAATGCTGCAAGCTCGGCAGGGCGGCTTTCATCCCCTGCTTTTACAGCGGCGCGACAAGCCGTGGAATGATAGATCCAGTCAAGTGCCGACGAGCGCACAGTACGCGCTCCTTCAGCAAAACCGCCCGCAATTTCGCGGATGACAGCGGCAATATCGCACCCTGACAGTATCATCGGAACGGCGCGGATGAGCACCTCCCGACCGCCGAATTCCTCCACCTCGAAGCCGACCTTGGTCAGCTCCTCTGTGTACATCATCAGTGCCGCATATTCCTCGCGGCTGAGTGTCACAGACAAAGGCGCGAGCAGTTGTTGGGAATCCGCATGCTCGGTAGCGGTCAGCTGGTTATAGATCAGCCGCTCATGCGCGGCGTGTTTATCAATTACATACATCGAACCGTCCATTTCGGCAAGCAGGTAGGTTGCAAACAACTCGCCGATGTAGCGGACTGTCGGGCGGACAGCCTGCTCCTCCACCACAAGCACTTCCTGCACAACGGGAGGCTCTTGCTGTACAACCGTCTCTGTTACGCTAACCGGTGTTGCAGACGGTGTATAAATGGGTTCGTTCTTTTCCTGTAAATCGCCCCACTGCGCGGCAACATCCCCGACTGTCAGAGGTTTCTGATCGAAGTTGCTGTACTCCTCCGCGACACGGAAAATATCCGGCTTTTTCATCGGCGCGGGCGGTACAGACACCACCGACGGTTTGGGTGTCGGCGGGGTCACGGGGGTTGTGAAATCGAGAATCAGTTGCTTGCCTGCGGGTTTGGCAGGCATTTTTTCGGGAAGCGTCACGCTTTTCGGAGCTGACGCACCTTGCAACGCATTCTGCACCGCGTGATACACCGCGCTGAATACGGGACGCTCATCCATAAAGCGGATCTCCACCTTGGCGGGGTGGACATTGGCATCCACTGTCTCGGGCGGAAGGTCGATAAACAGCACGCAGGCAGGGAATTTGCCGCCCATAATAGCACCCTTGAATGCCTGTTCGAGCGCCGCCATGGCCGTGCGGGTCTTGACATAACGGTGGTTGACAAAGAAATGCTGCATCGTGCGGTTGGGGCGCGGTGCTGACGGCGCGGAGATAAAACCGCTGACCGACACACCGTCAAGCGCATAGTCGACAGCAAGAAGGTTTTTGGAAAAATCACGACCAAGCACGGAGTAGATACAACCGCGCAGATCGCCGTCCCCTGTCGTTTGCAGTTCTTCCTTTCCGTCACGGATAAAACGGAAGGCAATCTCAGGATGTGACAATGCCAGACGATCCATCACCGCCGCTACTGCGTTGCCCTCGCTGACATCTTTTTTCAGAAATTTCATACGGGCGGGAACATTGAAAAACAGATCACGCACGACGATGGTCGTGCCCTTGGCGCAGCCGATATCCGACAGTTCGCCGACCCGCCCGCCTTCGATAGTATAATGTGTACCGGCAAGATCTTCCTCGCGGCGGGTGATCAGCTCCACGCGTGCCACCGCGGCAATGGAGGCAAGTGCCTCACCGCGGAAGCCGAGTGTCGCAATCGCATCCAGATCGGGAGCTGTGCGCACCTTACTGGTGGCGTGGCGCAAAAATGCCACGGGAACATCGTCCCGTTCCATACCCTCGCCGTTATCGGTGACACTCATATAGGTGACACCGCCGTTTTTGATCTCAACGGAAATAGAGGTTGCACCCGCATCCATACAGTTTTCAACCAGTTCCTTGATCACGGAAGACGGGCGTTCCACCACCTCGCCTGCCGCGATCAACTCGGCAGTATGTTTATCCAGCACCGCAATTTTGGACACGGTGTCCACCTCCTATACATAAGAAATCACATAGACTGTGCTTCTTTTACCAGCTCATAAAGTGTCTGCAGTGCTTCGATCGGTGTCAGCGTATTGATATCCAGCGTACGCAACCGTTCGATCACACTGTTTTCTGCCATCGGCAACAGTGACATCTGCCCGCCGAAATCCTCAGAGGGCTCTGCAAAGCGCTCTTTTGTGCCGCGCGGAGCAACCGCTCCCTCTTCGTCAAGAGAACGCAAAATCTCCTTTGCACGCGTCACCACCGAATCGGGGATGCCCGCGAGCTTCGCCACTTCGATGCCGTAGCTGTCGTCGGCAGGGCCGCGCACGATGCGGCGAAGGAAGGTAATATCATCGCCGCGTTTTTTGACAGCGATGTTGTAATTCTTGACGCCCGACAGCTCCTGCTCCATCACCGTCAGCTCGTGATAGTGCGTGGCAAACAGGGTCTTGGCGCCGATGGTTTTCTGATTGGTCACATATTCCAGCACCGCTCTGGCGATACTCATACCGTCATAAGTCGAGGTGCCGCGACCGATCTCATCAAACACGATCAGGCTTCGCTTCGTCGCGTTATGCAAAATTGACGCAACCTCGCTCATTTCCAGCATAAAGGTTGATTGACCCGACGCCAGATCATCCGAAGCACCGACACGCGTGAAGATGCTGTCCACCACGCCGATCGTTGCCGCCTCAGCAGGAACGAACGAGCCGATCTGCGCCATCAGCACAATCAGGGCTGTCTGACGCATAAAGGTGGATTTACCCGCCATATTGGGGCCGGTGATAACCGCGACACGGTTTTCGCCGTCATCAAGGAAGGTATCGTTGGGTACAAACGGTGCATCTTGCAGGGATTCCACCACGGGATGACGGCCGTTTTTGATCTGAATCACGCCGCTGGTATCAACGATCGGGCGGCTGTACTGACGCTTGACCGCCACTTCGGCGAATGAGCACAGCACATCCAGCCGCGCGATCGCCTGCGCCGTAAACTGAATACGGTGAAGCTGAGCGGCGACCGTCAGACGAACTTCGTTGAACAGCTGATACTCGAGTGCTACAACGCGGTCTTTTGCGCCGAGCACACGCGCTTCAAGCTCTTTGAGTTCCTGTGTAATGTATCGCTCCGCGTTGGCAAGCGTCTGCTTGCGGATGTAATGCTCGGGAACCTGCCCGATAAAGGATTTGGACACCTCAATGTAATAGCCGAACACGCGGTTGTAGCCGACCTTGAGGGTCTTGATACCTGTTTTTTCTTTTTCTTCCGCTTCAACACGGGCAATAACACCTTTGCCGTCGGTCATTTCATAATGAAGCTGATCGATCTCGGCGTTATACCCTTGGCGAATCATGCCGCCTTCACGCACGGAAAACGGCGGTTCTTCCACAATGGCGCGGTCGATCAGATCGCGCAGATCCTCAAGCGGATCAATCGCTTTTTCGATATCCTGCAACAACGAGGAGGTCACGGAACTGAGCTGTGCCTTGATCGGTTGCAGACGGCAGATCGTTTGCCACAGCGAGCGAAGCTCTTTCGCGTTGACACTGCCGTAGACCACGCGGGTCATAATGCGTTCCAGGTCATAGATGGACGATAACAACTCACGGATCTCGGAACGCATCACCGTCTGATGCACCAGCTCGTCCACCGCATTATGACGGCGGGAAATCGGCGCGGGATTGATCAGCGGACGCTCGATCCAGGTGCGGATAAGGCGCTTGCCCATTGCCGTGCGGGTGCGATCCAGCACACCAAGAAGCGAGCCGCGCTTTTCCTTATTGCGCATCGTTTCCAGAAGTTCCAGATTGCGACGCGCGGTAAGATCCAGCTGCATATACTGCACATCGGAATAAATCTCGGGACGGCGGAAGCGATCCAGTCCGCTCATCTGCGTTTCCTGCAGATAGGTAAACAAACATCCCATCGCCGACACGATCGCAGGGGTGATATTGCCACCAAGAGCATCGAGCGACGAACACGCATACTGCGTCAGCACCGTATTTTTGGTGAGTTCCTCATCAAAAAGCTGCTCGGGAGCAAACTGCTCCTTGAGCTGGAGGCGCGAGCGGATAAACTCGGTCAACAGCGCATCGGCGCGACACGCCTCGTTCATGACGATCTCACTCGGGCGGAAACGACCGAGTTCGTTGATCACGCGAAGGGACGAATCGTCTCCCTCAATCTGCGTGGCATACAACTCGCCTGTCGAGCAATCGGCAAAACAGACACCGACCGCATCCGCACGGCGGCAGATCACGCAAAGGTAGTTGTTCTTGCCTTCGTCAAGCATACTGCTTTCGATAACAGTACCGGGGGTGATGACGCGCACTACCTCACGCTTGACAAGACCTTTTGCCTGTGATGGGTCTTCGGTCTGTTCGCAAATCGCGATTTTGTAGCCTTTGGCGACCATACGGGCGATGTACGATTCACAACTGTGGAACGGCACGCCGCACATCGGCGCGCGCTCCTCCAGACCGCAGTCACGACCCGTCAGCACAAGTTCCAGTTCCTGCGACGCGATTTTCGCGTCATCGAAGAACATCTCATAAAAGTCACCGAGGCGGAAAAAGAGAATGGCATCGGGGTTATTCTTTTTGATCTCGAGATATTGTTTCATCATCGGACTGAGCTCTGCCAATGCCGATCCCTTCTTTCTGTTAATCCGTTATAAATCAGTGGCAACCGCCGCAGCTGCCGCAGTTACCGCCGCAGGAATGCTCGGTGTCGATCGCGCGGGGATCCTCACCCTGCGCAGACAGCGTCAAGATGCGCTGAATACCGTTGAGGAGCTGATCCATCGCCATACGGGCGGTGTTATATGCCTGCATGCTCTCATTTGCCATCACACGGCCATACACCTCATGCAGTTCCGCATCCAGCTTGTGGAGCTTTTCTTCGTCGCGGTCATCCTTTTCGCTTTCAGTCGCAAGCGCCATACGCTTGAGGTTGAATTCGCCGATGAGGTCTTGCAGTTCCTTATCCTCATCCGCCTTCGCCTGCGCCATCTGCAGGGCCACAAAGCGATCGTCCTGCTGGAGCGCCTCGCCCATTTCTTTTGCCATTTCCATTAACATATCCATTGTAAAAATCTCCTTTGAAAAATGAATTTATAAAATCTGCTCAATCTCTCCGAGAAGGATCCAGCTTTTTGCTTCGGTAATACGCACCAGCGCGTGACGGCCGATCATCGACGCATCGCCTTTGACACGGACAATGACATTGTCCGGCAGGCGCGCTTCAATAAAATCGCCGACAACGGTTTCAAGAAGTGCCTTTTTGGTTTCACCGACCATCGCGGCAGTGCGCTTTGCGGAAAGCGATTCCTGCAAAGCGGTCATTTCCTGAAACCACTTGACTTTTTCTTCTGCCGATATGGGGTCGTCCATCCCGGCGGCGGGCGTTCCCTCTCGCGGCGAATAAATAAAGGTGAACAGCGACACAAACCCGACCTCTTCGATCAAGGACAAGGTCTGCTCAAAGTCTTCACGGGTTTCGCCGGGGAAGCCGACGATGACATCACTGGTGAAAGAAATATCCGGCACGACCGAGCGCGCATACGCGATCAGATCGAGGTATTGCTCACGCGTGTAGTGGCGGTTCATTTCCTTTAAGATGCGGTTACTTCCCGATTGGAACGGCAAGTGGAAATGCCGCGACACCTTTTCGCACGCGGCGATAGTATCAAACAGTTCCTTTGTTGCGTCGCGGGGATGCGAGGTCATAAAGCGAATGAGAAAATCGCCCTCAATCGCGTTGATACGGCGCAGAAGCTCGGGGAAATTGACCCCGTGGGATTCCCCTTTGCCGTAAGAGTTGACATTCTGCCCAAGAAGCGTGATCTCTTTATAGCCCGCGGCAACAAGCTCTTTCGCCTCGGCAATGACCGCCTCGGGATCGCGCGAGCGTTCGCGACCGCGCACATACGGCACAATGCAGTAGGTGCAGAAATTGTTGCACCCGTTCATAATGGGCAACCACGCTTTGAAACTGCCGTCGCGCACAACAGGGATGCCTTCGGCAATGTTGCCGTCCTCCGCGGGAATTTCCACACGGCGCTTTTGCTCCTCGATCACACCGCACAGCAATTCGGGAAAGCGGTACAGCACATGCGTGCCGAAGATCAGGTTGACAAAAGGATAGCTTTTATAGAATTTCTGCGCAATATGCTCCTGCTGAACCATACAACCGCACAGCACGATCATCAGGTGCGGCTTGCGGCGTTTGAGATTTTTGAGTGCGCCGACATTACCGAACACGCGATCTTCCGCGTGTTCTCTCACGGCACAGGTATTGAACACAATCAGATCCGCTTCTTCTGCTTGTTCGGTGAAGCCGAACCCCATTGCGGCGAGCATGCCCTTGATATGCTCGGAGTCGCTGACATTTTGCTGACAGCCGTAAGTGCGCACAAACGCCAGCGGCGGATGCTCGGGAAGCAAAAACGCGTAATATTCACGGATGCGGTTGGTAAAGGGGTGTTGAGCCGCCAGTTCTTCAGGCGTGATCACACGGGTATGGGACATCGGCTCGAAGCCTCCTTCGGATATAAATATACAGGATATAGTATAACAAATTTGTTACCGCTTTGCAATGGCAAAATCGAAATAAATTGTAAAAAAGATAAAAATAAAAGGAGACTGCCGGGCAGTCTCCTTTTATCAATTTTATTCCGTATAATTCACAGCCGCATCGAAGAGTTCTTCGACCTCTTTGGAGGGTTTTGCGGTCACAAGTGTTGTGATAACTGCCGCCGCCATACCGAGAACAAAGCCGGGCAGAATCTCATAGATGCCCATCGGATTCTCAAGTCCGAGCAAGCCCAGACCGTCATTGAGGAACACCAGCCACGCAATATCCACAACAGCACCTGTCACAATACCGACCAGCGCACCGTTGAAATTAAATCTCTTCCAGAAAAGCGAAAGGATAATAACAGGGCCGAATGCCGCACCGAAGAGACCCCATGCATTTTCGACAAGACTCATAATTGTCTTGGTACCGGGAGCAAGCGCAATGACCAGAGCAACCACAGCAACCGCCAGAATCACGAAACGGCCTGCCCACATCATCTCTTTATCCGATGCCTTGTTTTTGCGAATGAGCGGCTTATACACATCGCTGGCAAATGCCGACGATGCCGCTAGAAGCTGGCTGTCTGCCGTGCTCATGGAAGCTGCCAGAATCGCTGACAGCAACACACCCGAAATCAGTGCCGGGAAGATGGAACGCACCATCTTGATGAACACCAGACTGCCCATATTCTCATCAAAGCCAAGATACATACGACCGACGATGCCGATGAGTGCCGCACAAATCAGCACCACAAGCGTCCAGGTGATACCGATCGCCGCCGATTTTTTCATATCTTTTGCCGAACGAATGGACATAAAGCGCACAATGATATGCGGCATACCGAAGTAACCGAGACCCCACGCAAGTCCGCTGACGATATCTTTCCAGTTGATAAAGGGATTCCAATACGCCGCATCGGTGATAACCTCTGCCGAACCGCCTTGCAACGAAGCCGCCGCGAAGATGGGAGCAATCAGCATAGCACCGAAGATGAGCATGCCCTGGAAGAAGTCGGTCCAGCACACCGCCGAGAAACCGCCAAGGAAGGTGTAGCCCACGATGATGACCGCCGCGACAATCATCGCGACCGTTTTATCAATGCCGATAACGGTATTGAACAGCTCACCGCATGCCACGACACTGGATGCCGCATACACGGTATAAGCCGTCAAAAACACCACCGCACAAATGACCTGAAGCGCTCTGGACTTAGAAAGGAAGCGGTTGGTCAGGTACTGCGGGATGGTGATGGAGTCATTCGCCACAATGGAGAAGCGGCGCAGACGCGGGGCGACAATAAACCAGCTGAGGGCATAGCCAATGGCAAGACCGACAGGAATCCATACCTGACCCATACCAGCCGCGTAGATACCGGCGGGCAGACCCATCAGCACCCACGCGCTCATATCCGAAGCGCCCGCCGACAGCGCGGCAACCCACGGTCCCATCTGGCGTCCGCCGAGGAACAGGGTCTTTTCGCCGCCGTTCTTATCTTTAAAGAAAAAGAACACGCCGATACTCAACATAAACAGCAGATATACTGCAAACACAATCACTTCTGTAACATTCATAACGATTCTCCTCAATAACGGTCATTGACCGTTTTTATGCCGTGCTTTGACCGCCTGCCAATAGGAGGCAAAGCCTTGCTCGGTCTTATTGTCTGCGGGTGTGTAATACACCGCATCTTTCAGGACATCGGGCAGATACTGCTGTGGCACCCAGTGTCCGTCAAAACTATGTGGGTAGCGATAAAACTGTCCCTTAATAGCGGCATCCTCGCCGTCAAAATGCTTGTTCTGCAACTGTCGCGGAATAGGCCCGCTCTTACCTGCGCGGATATCCGCCGCCGCCGCATCGTACGCAAGGTACGCGCTGTTCGATTTCGGGCTCTGACAAACAAGCACCACGGCATCGGCAAGCGGGATGCGTGCTTCGGGAAGTCCGACCTGCAACGCCATATCCACCGCCGCTTTGACAATGGGGATGATCTGCGGGTAAGCAAGTCCCACATCCTCCGCCGCGCACACCATCAGGCGACGGCAGGCAGACAGCATATCCCCCGTTTCCAGCAGTCGCGCCAAATAATGAAGCGCCGCGTTCGGATCAGAACCGCGCATTGATTTTTGAAACGCAGAGAGGATGTCATAATGTTCATCCCCTTCGCGATCATATTTCATCGCGCTGTGAGAGGAAAGTTGAGAAACCGTTTCGCGTGAAACGAGCATGGAGCCGTCGGCTTTGAGCTGTGCGGACAGCACACTCAGTTCCACCGCGTTAATGGCTTTTCGCACATCACCGCCGCACGCCCGCGCAATATCGAGCGCGACGCCGTCCTCAACCTCAAGTGTCAGCTGTTGCTCCTGCTCAAGGAATGCAAACGCACGGCAAACCGCCTGCTCCGCTTCCTCGATTTCAACCGCTTTGAACTCAAACACGGTTGAACGGCTGAGCAAGGCTCCGTACACATAAAAATACGGGTTTTCGGTAGTCGATGCAATCAGCGTGACATTGCCGTTTTCGATATGCTCAAGCAAGGTCTGCTGTTGCTTTTTTGTGAAATACTGGATCTCGTCAAGATACAGCAAAATGCCGCCGGCACCTGCGAGTGTTCCCACTTCCGCGATCACATTTTTGATATCCGCCGTCGAAGCGGTGGTGCCGTTGAGTTTGTGAAGGCGCATATCCGAGCGCGACGCAATGATGCGCGCAACCGTGGTTTTGCCGACGCCTGACGGGCCGTAAAAGATCAGATTCGGGATCTTGCCGCCATCGATGATCCGGCGAAGCGCTTTATCTTCGGCAAGCAAATGGCGCTGACCGACGACCTCGTCCAGCGTTTGCGGACGCATACGGTCCGCTAAAGGCGTGTTCATACGCGTCCGCCTCCTTTACTTATAACCCTTCTGCAAAAAAACGCAGGAATTTTTCGATCGCGGTATCCCAGAAGCGCCACTCGTGTGCGCCTGCCCATTCCTCATACTTGTGAGCGATACCGCAATCTTCCAGATGTTTATGGAAACGGCGGTTATCCTCAATGAGAAAATCGCTTTCGCCGCACACCTGATAGAGCGACGGGAAGTTTTTGCCGCTTTGCGCCAGCTTGAAGAGGTCTTCATCGTCCTCCACCCCATCGCCGAGAAGCGAGGTCATCTCCGCCTTACCCATACCGCAGGGATTATCGGTAAAGAAGCGGTTGAGATCCGTCACCGCTGAGGTGCACGCCGCTTTGGCATAGCGCTCGGGATAGGTCAGCGCACAGCGCATCGCGCCGTAGCCGCCCATCGACAGACCCGCCACAAAGGTGTAAGCAGGATCAAGCGTCGTACGGAAGAACTGATGGCAGAGCTCGGGGAGTTCTTTGGCAATATAGTCAAAATACTGCAAGCCGTAATTCATGTTCTGATAAAAGCCGCGTTGCACCTCGGGCATCACAATGGCAATGCCCGTTTCCTCGGCATACAGGTCAAGTTTGGTGCGGCGCGACCACGCTGTGTGGTTGTCCGACAAACCGTGCAACAAAAACAGCACCGGATAATCGCCGTTTGCAAGACGCTTTGCGCCGTTATCGGGGATGACTACGGCAACATCGGTCATCATGCAAAGAGTCGGTGAAAAAAATGTCGAATTAAAATACGCCATAACAGATCCCTCTTAATACAGCGGATAGCGGGCGCAAAGCTCCTGCACACCCGCACGGATGCTGTCTGCCTTGCCCTCAAAATCGGTCACGGCATCGGCGATGAAGCCGGCGATAAGATCCATATCCGCTTCCTTGAGGCCGCGACTGGTCACGGCAGGTGTACCCAGACGCACACCGCTGGTCACAAACGGGGACAACGGCTCGTTGGGGATGGTATTCTTATTCGCTGTGATGTACACATCATCCAGGCGTGCTTCGAGTTCCTTACCCGTGATGCCTGTTTCGCGAAGATCCATCAGCATCAGGTGGTTATCCGTGCCACCCGAAACGAGCTTCATACCACGGGCAAGCAGACCGTTTGCCAGCGCCGCCGCGTTCTTGACGATCTGATCCTGATACGCACGGAACTCCTCTGTGAGAGCTTCGCCGAAGCAGACCGCCTTCGCCGCGATGACATGCATCAAGGGGCCACCCTGTGAACCGGGGAATACCGCCTTGTCAATTGCCTTGGCATACTCCTCACGGCAGAGGATCATACCGCCGCGCGGACCGCGCAGGGTCTTATGGGTCGTGGTGGTGACAACATCACAATACGGCACGGGATTCATATGTTTGCCCGCCGCAACAAGACCCGCGATATGCGCCATATCGACCATCAGCAGTGCACCGACTTCGTCAGCGATCTCACGCAGAATATCAAAGCGGATCTCACGCGGATATGCCGATGCGCCCGCCACGATGAGCTTGGGCTTATTTTCGACCGCCAGCTGACGGACGACTTCATAATCGATGTAGCCGGTTTCCTCGTCAACACCGTAAGGCACGAAGTTATACAGCTTACCCGAGAAGTTGACGGGCGAGCCGTGAGTCAGGTGACCGCCGTGCGCAAGGTTCATACCCAGCACAGTATCACCCGGCTCGATCAGCGCAAAGTATGCCGCCTGATTTGCCTGAGCACCCGAGTGCGGCTGCACATTCGCGTGCTCGGCACCAAACAGCTTGCACGCGCGTTCACGCGCGATGTTTTCCACAACATCGACTTCCTGACAACCGCCGTAATAGCGCTTGCCCGGATAGCCTTCCGCATATTTATTGGTCAACACAGAACCCATCGCCGCCATCACCGCGGGAGAGACAATGTTTTCCGAAGCGATCAGCTCCAGATTGCGACGCTGACGGGCAAGCTCGCCTTCCATGGCCGCGCCGACCTCCGCATCGATTGCCTTGACAAACCCAATGGAATCCATCAAATTTTCATACATTTGAAAACACTCCTGTTCTTTTCCAGGGATAAAGTACCCCTTATAAAATATACATTTCGCATTATAGCACATTACCACGGTAAATTGCAACAGTTTTTGCAAAAATACAAAAAAAGATACCGCCGTGTTTCAATTTTTATCCATGCCTGCGACGACTAGAGACAGACGCCTTAGCACATACTTCCCTAAACCGACAGAAGGGAGCTTTTGTGCTTGTATAACAAAGTTGAGGTGACGGGTGTGAACACCGCATCGCTGATCGTTCTGAAAGAAGCGGATAAAATGCGGTTGCTTCGGGAGCTGAAGGACGGCCGAAAACGCGCGAGAGATGAACTGGTGAACGGCAATCTGCGGTTGGTGCTGAGTATTGTACAGCGCTTTGCAGGTCGCGGCGAAAACCCCGATGATCTGTTTCAGGTCGGGTGCATCGGGCTGATGAAGGCAATCGACAATTTCGATATCACACTCGGTGTGCGCTTTTCCACATACGCCGTGCCGCTGATCATCGGTGAGATCCGTCGCTATCTGCCGGATAACAAC
>JAZRTC010000019.1:0-48288 GCA_045651865.1 Acutalibacteraceae bacterium | reverse complement strand
GATGCACTTCACCTCGACGGCGGTAACTCCGCCACCTTCGGAATCATCCCCGAGGGTTCCGATAAGTTTGTCCTGAAGAACAAGCCTTCGGGCGGCGCGGAGCGTGCGGTTTCCAACACCCTGATGATCATCTCCACTGCTGTGGCGGACGGTACATTTGACCATGCGGTCATCACCGGCGAGTATGATTACTATGCTCCCAACTCCACCTACACCTTCTCGGCGTTCGGTGTCGACGCGACTAACGCGGCGGCAGAAATCCCCGAGAACGCTGTGTGGACGCTGTCTGATAACAGCTTCGGTACGATTGCGGACGGCAAGTTCGTGTCGAACGGCAAACTCGGCAAAGTGAATGTGCAGATGTCCGTTGACGGCCAAGTGGTCGGCTCTTTGGAGATCGAGATTGTGAATCCGACTTCGGCTTCCTTCGCTCTTGAAGAGACCACTGTTCCTTACGGTAAGTCGGCGGAAGTGGCGATGACCGCTCTGTACGGCAACTTCGCAGTCTACACCGACGCATCGCATTACAACTTCGTTGTGAATCCCGCTGCGGCAGGTTCGATGGACGGCTTCCAGTTCACCGCTGCTAACGACGAATCCGTCAAGAGTGCGGTGATGACCGGTACTTACAAGTACGCCGACGGCGTTTCGGACACCATCACCGTGAAATTCGGTAAGGGTTCGGAAGTTCTCTTCGACTTTGAGGACGGCGACATTTCCGATTGGAAGGGTACGGAAGAGTTCAAGGCGTGGCATGAAGAATACAACAAGAACAATCCTCCCTACCCGTTGTATGCTCCGGAAGATTATTCCAACAGCATTGGTACGCAGTATTCCGAAGTGTTCCTGGCAACCAAGGACAACGGCGGTAAGGTCAAGAACGGCGACTACGCTCTCGGCTTCCGCATGAACCACAAGAATGTGACCGATGTTGCCGGCTGGCTGTACAACTATCTGTACTACACCGGCGATACGAAGGTGCTTCGTGATGTGGCGAACGGTCAGACGGCTATCCGCATCGGTATGTGGGTGTACTCGCCCGACATCACCAATGTGGCATGGCGTATTGCTCGCGGTACCAACACGAACGGCAAAGTCGGCATCACCTACAAGTACATGGTGTCGGATTATGACGGCAAGACCGTCAGCTATTCCACCAACTATGCGATTCCGGAATCCGGCTGGATTTATATTTATTATAACCTGACGGATCTTGCGGACTCGATTGTCCAGACAACCACCATTGCCGGTGCTACCCAGAATGGTACCGCCGCGAATGCGGACTATTATCCCGCGTTCCTGCAGCTCTTCACCGGTTCTGCGTGCGACACGATGGAAGATATGGTCTTCTACATCGACGATATCACCCTCGACTACAGTGATGTGACCGAAGACCGCGATGCTCCGACCATCACGGAGACCCAGGTCTGCTATGACACCGCGAACTTCGTGGCGCTCAACGGTCAGACTGTGAATAACAACCTGCTGTCCTTCACCGCGAAGGTGTCCGATGTGTCCGGCAACAGCAACACGACCGGTATCGACTACACCACCGCAAAGGTTTACATCGACGGCATGGATATGTCCGATAAGGTCGGCTTCAAAGCGGCAAACGGCGTCATCAACCTGAGCGATGTGTACCTCACCAACGGCCAGCACAGCGTGGCGTTTGTTGTCTTCGACAAGCAAGGCAACGAAACCCGCGTGACCAAGACCCTGACCGTTGCAGGCACTGCTTCCAACGCGGTTGTGTCGGTTGTCGGCCGTAACGAAGGCAACCACACCCCGAAGGCGGGTTCTGTCTACTATGTGGACATCAAGGCTTCCGACGCGGCACAGATCAGTGAGATCGTGACCACGCTGAAGGTCAACACCGCCAACACCATTGAGTACAAGAACATCGTCTGTGCCGACGGCGTCAAGGCGACGGCAACCTACGATGAGAAAAACTTTGAAGCGACCATCACGCTGACCCACGACGGTTCGCTCAGCGGCGACGCTGTCCTCGCTTCTATCCCTGTCCGCGTGTGGGCGTGGGACGAAGAGTTCACCGGCATCAGCGCGGATGCTCAGTTTGCAACAAAGGCGATCCCCGTGATCGACCTTGAGATCGAGACCACTTACGGTTCTGTCACCTATGCGGACAGCACCTATGCAAACTATGTCTGCGGCTTTGCGGGCGATATGGTCGTGAAGACCGAGCTCGACAACAAGACGGCTTGGCACAAACACACCGCTGAGGCTGTGGCGGACAAGGCTGCAACCTGCATCAAGGACGGCTACACCGGCCGCACCTATTGCGCAGGCTGTGCTTCTGTGATCGATTGGGGCACCACCGTTGCGGCGGCAGGCCACACCTATGCAGTTGTCGGCAATGAGCTCGTTTGCGATTGCGGCGACAAGTACACAGCAAACGGCCTTGTCGAAATGAACGGCAATGTGTACTATATCCTTGGTGGCAAGCTGGCTTCCGGTTGGAACTATGTCTCGACCGATGACGAAGCAACCACCGGTAACTACTACTTTGCTGCGGATTACGCGGCGGTTGACGGCGATCAAGTGATCGGCGGCTACAACTACACCTTCGTTAACAATGTGCTTGTCCGTGGTGACAAGGTTGTTTCCAACGGCCAAATCAAGTACATGTGGGCAGGCGACTGGGCAAAGAATGCCTGGATGACCATCGACGGCGAAAAGTATTATTTCGCAAACGACAACATCGCGATGGTCGGTCCCTCGACGGTCCGTGGCTTCAGCGGCACCTATGCGTTTGATGAGAACGGTGTGTGGCTGGAAGGCCGCACCGGTTTGCTTGAGCATGCCGGCAAGGTGTACTATTACGAAAACGGTATGTGTAAGTCGGCGGGACTTGTGAAGATCGGCGACGACTTCTATTACATCGGCGCAAACTACCATCCCGTGACCGGTCTGTACTGGGTCGGTAAGCCCAACACCGCTGTGACCGGTATGACCGAAGGCGAATACGAGTTCGGCGCAGACGGTAAGATGATCCGCAAGGTTGTTAAAGAAGGCATTATCGGTGATTATCTCTACATCAACGATGTGCAACAAAAGGCTTATCAGCTCGTTTCTTACGAAGGCAACTATTACTTCATCAACGACGGTAATAAGATTGCAAAGAACACGACTGTGTATCTGAGCGAGAAGTTCACCGCTGACTTTGGTCTGGCTGTCGGCAACTACGACTTTGATGCAGACGGCAAGATGATCATTAAGAACGGCCCTGTCGGCGATTACTTCTATCTCAACAATGTGATGCAAAAGGCATATCAGCTGGTGAAGTGGGAAGGCGACTACTACTTCATCAATGTGAGCAACAAGTTAGCGAAGAACACCCAGATTTATCTGACCGAGAGATTCACGGCAGAATACGGTCTGGCTGTCGGCTACTATGATTTTGATGAAAACGGCAAGCTGGTCATCAAGAACGGCGTTGTGGGCGACTACTTCTACCTCAACGGCGTGCAACAAAAGGCTTATCAGCTCATCAAGTTCGAAGGCGATTACTATTTCGTCAACGATGCGAACAAGGTGTCGAAGAACACAAGAGTGTATCTGACCGAGAGATTCACGGCAGAATACGGTCTGGCTGTTGGCTACTATGATTTCGATGAAAACGGCAAGCTCATCATCAAGAACGGCGTTGTGGGCGACTACTTCTACCTCAACGGCGTGCAACAAAAGGCTTATCAGCTCATCAAGTTTGAGGGTGACTATTACTTCGTCAACGACGCGAACAAAGTGGCAAAGAATAAGTCGATCTATCTGACCGAGAGATTCACCGCTGAGTACGGTCTGGCTGTTGCAAGCTATGACTTTGATGCGGACGGCAAGATGATCATGAGAAACGGTGTTGTGGGCGATTATTTCTACCTCAACGGTGCGCTGCAGAAGGCGTATCAGCTCATCAACTTCGAGGGCAACTATTACTTTGTCAACGATGCGAATAAGGTGGCGAAAAACACCACGATTTACCTGACCGAGAAGTTCACCGCTCAGTACGGTCTGAATGTCGGCAAGTACGACTTTGATGCAGACGGCAAGATGATCATCAAGAACGGCATTGTGGGCGATTACTACTATGTCAACAATGTGCAGCAGAAGGCATATCAACTTGTTTCGTTCGAGGGCAACTACTACTTTATCAATGTGAGCAACAAGTTGGCAAAGGATACCACCATCTACCTGACCGAGCAATTCACCGCTCAGTATGGTTTAAATGTTGGTTATTATGACTTTGATGCGAACGGTAAGATGATCATCAAAAACGGTGTCATCGGCGATTACTTCTACGCCAACAATGTGCAGCAGAAGGCCTATCAGCTGGTGGAGTGGGAAGGCAACTACTACTTCATCAACAACGGCAACAAGATCGCGAAGAACACCACGATCTATCTGCTTGACAGCTTCGTATCTCAATACGGTTTTGCAGCCGGCAAGTATTCCTTCGATGCTCAGGGTAAGATGATCCTCAAGCAGGGCGTGGTTGAGGGCAAGCTGTATATCGATGGCGTGCTTCAGAAGGCTTACCAGCTTGTTGAGTTTGAAGGCAACTACTACTTCGTCAACGACGGCAATATGGTCGCGAAGAATTGCACCATTTACCTTTCTAAGGAGTTTGCGTATGTTGCGGGCTTGAACGCAGGATACTATGACTTCGATTCCAACGGTAGACTGATCATTAAATAATCGGTTCTTTTTGGAATGCACCCGACTCTGCCTTGGGGCAGAGTCGGGAACTGTGCAAGAATCAATGCCTCCACGCGGCGCACAGTGGGCAACGAGTTTTCGGCGAAAATGATTCAACAAAAAGCGTAGTAAATCCATCGAACGGTAAGAAACGGAGAGATAGAATATATGAACAGAATTAAACGAGTCTTGTTTAAAAAGTACTGCGTTTTGCTCAGTAAAATAGCTCCGGAAAAATATAAAGAGGTTTACCCGCGGTATTTAAAAAAACTCGGCATTCAAATCTCGGAAAACTATCGTGAAGGCAAAAAAGGGTTCATTCATCCTACGGTTCAGTTCGACGGTAACGATTATTCTTTGATATCGATTGGAAAAAACACCACCATGTCATCGGGTATCGTGGTGTTGACGCACGATTATTCCATCGATAAAGGCTTAAAACTTTTGAATCAAAACAGAACAGGGCGTTTTTTAAAGCCGGTGAAGATCGGGGAGAATTGCTTTATCGGACTTCGAAGCATTCTGCTTCCCGGAACTGAGATTGGTGATAATGTCATTATTGGTGCGGGAAGTGTGGTCAAAGGAAAAATCCCGTCCAACGGCATATATGCGGGCAATCCTGCCAAATTTATTTGTTCAATCGAGGAATGGACTGAGAACCACATTCAGAAAAATGATATTGTGGACGGATAACATATACAAGGTGATAATGGATGATTAAAAATAAAAGCCTAATAAATGCTTCGTGGATTATCGGATGTAAAATTGCACAATCGGTACTGGCTTTAATCATTGGCATATTGTGCGCGCGTTTCTTAGGGCCGTCCAATTTTGGCGTTATCAATTATGCGGCTTCCATTGTAGGATTTGCAACCCCTTTGATGCGGTTGGGTTTGAATTCGATCCTGGTGAATGAAATAACCGCCGGCAAAGAAAGTGAGTCGAAAATTGTCGGAACAGCGATAGGATTGGCTGTTCCGGCAGGTATTTTAAGTTCTTTGGCAATTATTGGTTTTGTCTCGTTGTATAATAAAGGCGATACAGTATCGATTGTTGTTTGTTCTATTTACAGCGCAACGCTTATTTTTCAGGCCGCTGAAATGATTACCTATTGGTATCAGGCAAAGCTTATGTCGAAGTATCCGTCGATTGCGACGATTATCGGATATGTTGCGGTATCGGCGTATAAGGTGTATTTGTTGATAACGGCAAAAAGTGTATATTGGTTTGCTGTTATCAATGCGATGGAACATTTGATTATTTGTGTAATTCTGATCGGTCTCTACTTCCATTTAAGCAAGCAAAAACTGCAGTTCTCATGGACAACCGCAAAGAATCTTTTTTCAAAGGGCAAACATTATATTTTATCAGGTATGATGGTTGCCATCTTTCAGCAGACGGATAAATTTATGCTGAAAAATATGATCGGAGACGCAGAGACAGGATATTATTCAGTTGCGATTGCGTGTGCCGGTGTCGCCGGGTTTGTATATGCAGCGATTATTGATTCTTTAAGACCTGCTATTTTAACAAGTAAAAAATATTCCGAAAAAGACTATCAGGATAAGTTGAGCGTTTTGTATGCGATCATTCTTTTCTTATCGATATGTCAAAGTCTTGCTATGACACTTTTTGCCAAGCCGATGGTTTCTATTTTATACGGCGAGGCATATTTGCCGGCAGTACCTATTTTGCAATTAACGGTATGGTATGTGGTATGCAGCTATTTTGCTATTGTTCGCGATATATGGATTTTAGCGGAAGGAAAGCAGAAGTATCTATGGATCATCAATATATTAGGAGCAACGATTAATGTCGTTTTGAATTTGTTGATGATTCCGATACTCGGCGCTTTCGGAGCGGCGTTGGCTTCGCTGATAACGCATTTGTTCACCAGTTTCTTTGCGTGTCTGATTATAAAGCCGATGCGACCGATCTGGAAAATCATTATCAAATCGTGTGATGTAAAATTCATTTACACAGAGCTCCGAAAGAAAGTGGCGCGCCATTAATATGAAATGCAACAGAAAGGATGTTCACCATGTCTTTGTTTAAAGATAAAGTGTTATTGATCACGGGTGGCACGGGTAGCTTCGGCAACGCCGTGCTCAACCGTTTTCTGGCGACCGATATTGCCGAGATCCGCGTGTTCTCGCGTGACGAGAAGAAGCAGGACGATATGCGTCACGAGTTTCAGTCGAAAATGCCCGAGGTGGCGGACAAGATCAAGTTTTATATCGGCGATGTGCGTGACCTCGGCTCGGTGAAAAATGCGATGCACGGCGTTGATTACATCTTCCATGCCGCGGCGCTCAAGCAGGTGCCGTCGTGTGAGTTCTTCCCGCTCGAGGCGGTCAAGACGAATGTCATCGGCACCGATAATGTGCTGACTGCCGCGATTGAAGCAGGCGTGAAGAATGTCATCTGCCTCTCGACCGATAAGGCGGCGTACCCCGTCAACGCGATGGGTACTTCGAAGGCGATGATGGAGAAGGTCGTTGTCGCGAAATCGCGCACGGTCAGCCCCGAGAAAACCAAGATTTGTTGCACCCGCTACGGCAATGTGATGTGTTCGCGCGGTTCGGTTATTCCGCTGTGGATCGAGCAGATCAAGGCAGGCAAACCCATCACCATTACCGAGCCGTCGATGACGCGCTTCATCATGTCGCTTGAGGAAGCGGTCGATCTGGTGCTGTTCGCATTTGAAAACGGCGTGTCGGGCGATATTCTGGTGCAAAAAGCGCCTGCCTGTACGATTGAAACGCTGGCAAAAGCCGTTACCGAATTGTTTGATCCGAAGACGGAGATCAAGGTCATCGGCATCCGTCACGGCGAGAAAATGTACGAGACTCTGCTGACGAACGAGGAGTGCGCAAACGCCACCGATATGGGGGATTTCTACCGCGTGCCTTGTGACAGTCGCGGCCTCAACTATGATAAATACTTCAAGGACGGCGATGTCGAGCGCAACCCGCTTACCGAGTTCAACTCCAACAACACCGAGCTTCTCGATGTTGAGGGTGTTAAAGAAAAGTTGCTGTCGCTGTCGTACATCCGCGAGGAACTGGCGGCTTGGGAGGCAAAATAAATGAAGATTCTGGTAACCGGTGCGGCGGGTTTCGTCGGCAAAAATCTGGTGGCGGCGCTCTCGGCTGTGCGTGACGGCAAGGACCGCACGCGCGGCGTGGAGATTGAAGAGATCTTCACCTGCGATATTGACACACCGCTTGATGAACTGAAAGAGTATTGCGGCAAGGCGGATTTTGTGTTCCACCTGGCGGGCATCAATCGCCCGCAGGATCCTGCCGAGTTTATTCAGGGCAACCGCGACTCGGCGGCACTGCTTCTCGACTATCTGAAAGAACACGGCAACACCTGCCCTGTGATGCTCGCCAGTTCTCTGCAAGCAACACTCAAAGGCCGCTTCAGCGAAAGTGTCTACGGCGCATCAAAGAAAGCGGGCGAGGATCTGCTGTTTGCCTATGCTGAGGAAACGGGCGCGAAGGCACTTGTCTACCGTTTCCCCAATGTGTTCGGCAAATGGTGCCGTCCGAATTACAATTCGGCAGTCGCGACCTTCTGCAACAACATTGCCAATGACCTGCCCATTCAGGTCAACGATCCGATGACCAAGCTGGAGCTTCTGTACATCGACGATCTGGTGGACGAAATGTTCGAGGCACTCAAAGGTAATGAGAAGCGTTGCCTTTATGAGGATCTGAAGCCGATCACGGACGCGGACGGCGCGTTTTGCTATGTGCCGATTACGCATGAGGTCACGCTCGGTGAGATCGTCGAGTGGCTGGAAACCTTCAAGGCTCAGCCGCAGTCGCTGATGATGCCTGCCATCCCGAACGGCTCGTTTGCCAAGAAGCTGTACGCGACCTATCTGTCGTATCTCCCCAAGGAGAAGGTGTCCTTCCCGCTGAAAATGAATGTCGATGACCGCGGCAGCTTTACAGAGCTTCTGCGCACATCGGACAAGGGTCAGTTCAGTGTTAATATTTCCAAACCCGGCATCACCAAAGGTCAGCACTGGCATCATACGAAGTGGGAATTTTTCATCGTTGTGTCGGGCAGGGCGCTTATTCAACAGCGCAAGATCGGCTCGGACGAGGTGTGGGAGTTTGAGGTGAGCGGCGATCGGATCGAAGCGGTACACATGCTTCCCGGCTACACGCACAACATCATCAACCTGTCCGATACACAGGACCTCGTCACCGTGATGTGGGCAAACGAAGCATTTGACCCCAACCATCCCGATACATTTTTTGAGAAGGTGTAAGTTATGAGCATCCGCACAGACTATTCCAATGTGGCGTTTCAGGACAACGGCAAACTGAAACTGCTCATCATCGTCGGCACGCGTCCCGAGATCATCCGTCTCGCGGCGGTGATCACCAAGTGCCGTCAATATTTTGATTGCATCCTTGCCCATACGGGTCAGAACTATGATTACAACCTCAACGGTGTGTTTTTCAAAGACCTGAAGCTCGCCGACCCCGAGGTGTATATGGATGCGGTGGGTGATGATCTCGGCGAGACCGTCGGCAACATCATCAACGCGTCGTATAAACTGATGAACGCCATCAAGCCGGATGCGCTTCTCATCCTCGGCGACACCAACTCGTGTCTGTCCGCCATTGCGGCAAAGCGCCTGCACATCCCGATCTTCCACATGGAGGCGGGCAACCGTTGCAAGGATGAGTGCTTGCCCGAGGAGACCAACCGCCGCATTGTTGATATCATTTCCGATGTCAATCTGGCGTATTCCGAACATGCCCGCCGCTATCTTGCTGATTGCGGTCTGCCCAAGGAGCGCACCTATGTGACGGGTTCGCCGATGGCGGAGGTGCTTCACAGCAATCTGGAGGAGATCAAGGCATCGGACATCCTCTCGCGTCTCGGACTCGAGAAAAAGAAGTATATCCTGCTCTCGGCGCATCGCGAAGAAAATATCGACACCGAAAAGAATTTCCTCTCGCTGTTTCATGCGATCAACAAAATCGCCGAGAAATACGACATGCCGATTTTGTATTCCTGCCATCCCCGCAGTAAAAAGCGCTTGGAGGAAAGCGGCTTTGCACTGGATGCCCGCGTGATCCGTCACGAGCCGCTCGGCTTCCACGATTACAACCATTTGCAGATGAATGCTTATGCGGTCATCTCCGATAGCGGCACGCTTCCCGAGGAAAGCAGTTTCTTCACCTCGGTCGGCAATCCGTTTCCTGCCGTGTGCATCCGCACCTCGACCGAGCGCCCCGAAGCACTTGATAAAGCGTGCTTTGTGCTGGCGGGCATTGATGAAAAATCGCTGTTGCAAGCCGTCGACACCGCTATCGCAATGAACGACAACGGCGACCTCGGCATCCCCGTGCCCGATTATGTAGAAGAGCTTGTGTCCACCAAGGTGGTCAAGATCATCCAGAGTTACACGGGCATTGTGGACAAAATGGTCTGGAGAAAATATTAAACAAAAAAACCGCTGCCTGTTAAGTGAGTGATCCTTAACGGAGAAAATGCAAAAGAGAATGTAGGGCGGGGGCTTGCTCCCGCCGTCAACAAAAACAAAAGAGAGTCCTGTCGAAGATTACGGTCGAGAGAACTCTCTTTTTATATGGATATTTCTTTGTCATATTTATGGCGAGTTTCGCGTTTGTGCCACAAACGCATCGGGTGAACCCGAACCCCTTATCACAAAAAAGAAAAACGAGAAGGTTCAGAAAGTGTGCCGAACCTTCTCGTTCTGTTTTTAGTGATATTCTGTGCTGACGCACAGAGTGATATGTTTGCTTTGCAAACATGATATAAAAACCTGCGGTTTTTGTGATATTCTATTCGCCCTTAAAACTCGGCGAAGCCGAATACCACTGTGCGAAGCACAATAACACTGCGGACGCAATAGAACTCGCCGTGAGGCGAATAGAGTTGGCGAGATGTTCCGCTTGGAACATCTCGCCTATCAGGCAGCGGTTTTTCACAGATAAAAAGCCTCGGGGAATTTCCCGAGGCTTTTTCTGTTTTGATATCACAACAATGCGTCTACCGCTTGTTGCAGGTCTTCGTAATGCAGGGCTTCCACAAAGATGTTCTGTACGATGCTGTTTGCATCCAGCACTACCGTGTAGGGGTAGGTGCCTCTGCCGCCGAGCATGGTGTAGTAGCCTTCGCCTTCCAGATCACTTGCAAAGGTGATGTTGCTGTTGGCATAATACTTGCCGACATAGTCGGGAGCGGTGTCAATGATCATATTGGTGTGCACCGCAATGACCGATACGCGGTCGGCGTAGTCGGTGGCAATCTGATCGAAGTAGGGGAGCTCGTTGACACACGGCGTACACCAGGTACCCCAGAAATTGATAATGGTGACGCGCCCCATCGCACTCGGGTCGACCGTTTCCTCAGCGATGCCGTCGCCGCTGACGATATTCAGCGCCGCGCTGTAACAACGGTCGCCGATCTCGTTGCCTTGCTGCACGGGGGTATTGCTGTCCGCCGTCCAATAATACGCGATCGCGCCGACAAGAACGGCAAGTGCCGCTACCGTGGCAATCACACGGGTGACGGTGCGGGCCTTGCTGTGTCCCTTGACGGTGTCGGGGAGAGACTCGTTTTTGGGTTTCACGCCCTTAAAATGAATGGCGTTGGTCGGGCAGACACTGACACATTCGCCGCATCCGATACACTCCGCATCGCCGACCTTGCGGATATCCATTTTGCAGTGTCCGACGCAGAGGTTGCAGTGCGTACACTTCGGTTCATCCACCTTCACACCGAACAGAGATATGCGGTTGAACAGTCCGTACAGCGCGCCGAGCGGACAAAGGAATCGGCAGAACAGACGGAACACAAATACGCATGCGACAAGGATACTGACCATCAGCAGAAATTTCCATGTAAACAACGGGCCAAGCATACGGAAGTAGCTTTCGTTGACCTTGTTCGACAGCAGACCGATGCCGCCTTCGAGTGTGCCTGCCGGGCAGATGTATTTACAAAATGCGGGAAGCGGCACATCGCGAAGCGCATACAGAATCGGCACGATCACCACGAAAAACGCGAGAATGGCGTATTTCAAAAACGACAACGCACGGGTAACGGGACTCTTCTTCAGCTTCGGTGTTTTGATTTTATACACCAGCTCCTGCACCAGTCCGAACGGGCACAGCCAGCCGCAGATCAGGCGACCGAACAGCAGGCAGTACAGCAGTAAAATACCGCCCACATAAAACCAGGTGCTTTTATCGGCACTGAAGGTACCCTGCAATGTACCCAGCGGGCAGGCACCGACGGCGCCGGGGCAGGAATAGCAGTTGAGGCCGGGGACACACACCTGCTTGGTGTTGCCTTGATAAATATTGCCTGTGACAAAACCTTTCAGATTGGCGTTGTACAACAGCGCGCAGTATAACTGAATCAGTTTGCGCTTGCTCGGGAGTAAGTTTTTCAGTCGTTTCATTTTCACATCACCCCAGTCCGATACATTCCGTGCAGATATTGATGGCTTTGGTCAGCACATCCACCGTGCCTCCTGCAACAAAGCCGTAGATCAGCGCCGCCACGGCGAGAACCAATACGGCAACGCGCAGTGCCGTCAGCGCCGTGTGCGGCTTATCGGCTGACGGCGGCGTTTCCTTGACGATGCTCAGGGTAGGGCAGGTCTTGAGAAGCGTGATCTCGGCTTCATAGCTTTTCTTGGTCTGGTGTGCCGCGACCACGGAAAACAGAAACGGCACAACAAAGCACGGGATTGCCACCCACATCGCGCGGATGACCGACGCGTTGATATCCTCCGTGTAGTTGGCGGGCTGTACGGCATAGCCGAAAAACACCAGCAGTCCCGCAAGAATCAACACGGTTCGTGTGACGGAAAGGACTTTGCGACGGCGTCTTTGTGTGTGGAGTGCGACGGTCTGCCCACTCAAGTCGCGTGTCTGATACAGGCGAGCCAATATCACGCCGTATGCTTTGGGAACTTTGTAATGCTCACGGTCGGAGGGGACGCACAACTCCCACAGAATACTGACGGCGGTCAACCCGACAGCAATCCATACGGGAACGGCGATTTTCTGAAAGACCGTTGCCACCAGCTCGCGTGAATACGCGCCTTCTCCGAAATAAATATACAGGCACCCGCCGATCAGGCACAGTCCTGCCGCAACGAGCGACAAACTCAGCAAGGCGGTGAATACACGCCGTGCGGTAATATGAATGGGTTTTGACATACGATAACCCCGCTTTACGAAAAAGTTGAATGTAAATTCAGTATAGCACGGTTCATCTAAATTGTAAATAATAATAAATATGTAAAAAAGATGCAGGGAAAACCTTGCAATTTCCGTCGAAATACGATAAAATAAACTGAATATGTGTAAGTGTACCCACTTGCACCTGTAAAGGAGAAACTTCCGTGAAAAAAACAACGATGATCAAAACCTGCAAGCGCCTTCTGGCGGCAACAATGGCACCCGCTCTGTTGATGGGCTCGCTTGCGGCTGTCGCGACCCCGTTTGCGAAAGCGTCCTCTGCAACTAACCACAGCGCCTCCTTCATTCAGAAAACGGAGGATTTTGCATCCAATTATAAACAATATCTCAATTCCGAGGTGGCATTTCAGCTGTCGGAGAATGTGAAGGCGGACGACGAGATCTCCGTCATCATCAAAACGGGCGAGGCGGATCTGATGACCGTCTACAACCGCTCCAACAAAACGATGAGCTTCTCGCAGTACGCGGCGCAAAGCGACGCGGCGGCATCGTTGCGCGCGGCGGTCGCTGCGGACAAGGCGAAGGTGCTCAAAGCACTCGACGACAAAGCCATCGCTTATGAAACGGGCGAGGACTATGCGGCAGTGCTCAGCGGTTTTGAACTTGTGATCAAAGCAAGCGATTACAAAGCGGTCTGCGAATCGCTCGGTGACGGTATGAGCGCCATCGTCGGCGAGGAATATAAGCCTGCCGAGACGGAACTTGTGGAAAACACCGTCAATGTGTTTGATACGGGTATCTTCAACAGCTCGGAATCCGGTTATGACGGCTCGGGTACAGTCGTCGCCGTCCTCGATACGGGTCTGGATTCCAACCATACCGCGTTTTCGGTGGATAACTTCACCTCCGAAACGCTCGGTCTGACCTATGACGAGGTGGCGGCCGTGGTCAATCAGACGGCGGCAAGCGAACAGCTCCCCGGTCTGACCGCTTCGGATGTGTACATCAACGAAAAGGTGCCCTTCGGCTTTGACTACGCCGACAGCGATCCCGATGTGTACTCCACGCATAACAACCACGGCACGCATGTGTCGGGCGTCATTGTCGGTAACGACGACACCATCCGCGGTGTTGCGCCGAACGCCCAGCTGGTGTCGATGAAGATTTTTTCCGATGTGATGGATACTGCGCGTACCGCATGGATTCTCGCGGCGCTGGAAGACTGTGTGGTGCTCGGCGTCGATGTGATCAATATGTCCATCGGTACCGCGTGCGGCTTCAGCCGTGAGTCGGATGAGGAAGCGGTCGACGGCATTTACGATAAGATCCGCGCGGCAGGCATCAGCATGGTCGTCGCGGCGTCCAACAGCTTCAGCTCCTCCTACGGATCGGAAGCAAACGGTAACCTCGGTCTGACCTCCAACCCCGATACGGGTACGGTCGGCTCGCCCTCTACCTACGAAGGCGTGATGTCGGTTGCCTCCATCAGCGGTGTGGAAACGCCGTACCTTCTTTTTGATAAGAAAATCATTTACTTTATTGAGTCCACCAACTCCGCGGCAGAGGAAAACGAATTCTGCAACACACTGCTCGGCGATAAGGATTCGATGAAGATTGACTATGTTCTCATCCCCGGTGTGGGTCGTTCGGCGGACTATACCGGTATGGATGTCAAGGACAAGATCGTGCTTGTGCGCCGCGGTCAGAACACCTTTGAGGAAAAGGCGATCATTGCGCAGGAGCAAGGTGCCGCGGGCATCATCATCTACAACAATGTGTCGGGTGACATCAAGATGAATGTCGGCGACGCGTCCATCGCGGTTTGCTCCATCTCGCAGGACGACGGCGAGATGCTTGCCAAAAACGGCAAAGGTACTTTGAAAATCAGCCGCAAGCAGACTTCGGGTCCCTTCATTTCCGATTTCTCGTCTTGGGGTCCCGCTCCGAACCTCAGCATCAAACCCGAAATCACCGCGCACGGCGGCAGCATCCTGTCCTCTGTGACGGGCGGTGGCTATGACCGCCTGTCGGGCACCTCGATGGCTTGCCCCAATATGTCGGGTGTTGTGCTGCTTCTCAGACAGTATGTGAAAGAAAACTTTGAAGACATCGCAAACGACAGCGTCAAGGTCAATGCCATGGTCAACTCGCTGGTGATGTCCACAGCCGATATTGCACTGGGCAAAAACGGCCTGCCCTACTCGGTGCGTAAGCAGGGCGCGGGTCTTGCCAACCTGCAGGCATCGCTCGATACGCCTGCGTACATCACCACCTACGACAGCGAAGGTGCGGCGATGGATAAAGTCAAGCTGGAGCTTGGCGACGACCGTGAAAAAACGGGCGTGTATGAAATGACCTTCGGCATCACCAACTTCGGCAAGAAGAAGGTGTCGTATGAGCTCGGCTCCTATGTGCTCACCGAGGGCGTCAGCGAAACCAAAACAGGCGCGGGCAAAACGACCGTGACCGAAGAGTCCTACACGCTCGATGGCGCAAAACTCGAAATTCTCTCCGTGGAGGGTGGCCGCAAGAGCGGTGAGAAGATCACCGTGAAGGCGGGTGAGACCGCTACGGTGAAGGTGAAGCTCACCCTGAGCGATGAGGACAAAGCATACCTCAACGAGTCCTTTGAAAACGGCATGTATGTCGAGGGCTTCCTGACTCTGAAAGCCAAGAGCGGCACGAAGATCGATATGAATGTGCCGTACCTGGCATTCTACGGCGACTGGACGCAGGCGCCGATGATGGACCTGACCTATTACGATACCAATGCCGACGAGCTGGACGACGGCATCGACTTTGAAGACAAGACGATGGCGGATGCCTACGCAACCCGTCCTGTGGGCGGCGTCAGCGACGACTATGTCAGCTACCTCGGTTCGTATTACTTCCTGCAGGATCCCGATGATATGGTCATTGCCGCGAACTCCAAGTATGTGGCGCTGTCCAATCAGATCGGTACCATTCACTCGCTCCGTTATGTGTGGGCGGGTATGCTCCGCAACGCGACCAAAATCGAAGTGACCATCACCGACGATGTCACAGGCGAGGTTGTGTTCGAGACGGTGGACGAGGATGTCCGTAAGTCTTACAGTGACGGCGGCGCGATGATCTATCCTGCCAATGTCGAGATCGAATTCGATACAACCGAATACAATCTGGAAAACAACAGTGAATACACCGTGCGTCTTGTCGGCTACCTCGACTACGGCGAGGGCGGTCTGGAAACGAACAAGAACAATGTGTTTGAGTTCCCGCTGGTGGCAGACTTTGAGGCACCGACGGTCACGGATGTGCAGTATTATTTTGAATACGACAAAACCGCTAAGAAAAACCGTCTCTATGCGGATGTGATGATCTACGACAACCATTACACGATGAGCTCGCAGATCGGTTATGTAACGGATGGCGTGGACGAAAACGGCAATCCGATGCCCGAAATGAAGACTTTTGAGCAATACATGACGCCTGTCTACTCCGAGCGCAACAGCACCACCCGCGTGAAGTATGAGTTGACGGATTACATCTACGATATCAAGAATTACGCCGCAACCAAAAACAGCTTTGTGCTGAATGTCTATGACTACGCGCTCAACTACGCAACCTATGAGATCGGACTTCCCGACGATTTCACGGAGTTCTATTTCGAGGGTCTTGAGAACGGCCTGACGCTCAGCCCCAACGAGGTGTACACGCTCGATCCCGTGGTAGCGCCCGCTACCGAGTGGTCTGAGCTGCTTGAATACAGCTCCTCGAAACCCAGCGTTGTGCGTGTGGTGAACAACAAGCTTGTCGCGGTCAAGAGCGGCACGGCAACAATCAAAGCGCAGGATCCGATGAACAACAAGAGCGTCACATTCACGGTGACGGTGCTTGATGAGGAAGACGAAGGTTACAGCCGCTTTGATAAGCCTGTTGCAGATGTGTTTGTGCTTGACGGCTATCAGACGCTCAAGGCCTATTACATTTTGGAAAACGAGGATAAAGACATCGGTGACACCGGCAACACAAACTTCTTCGAAGGCAACTACAATCTGAAGATGTATCCTTCGGAAAAGGTACTGCTGATGTACTCAATCGATCCGTATTTCCCCAAAGATACGACAATGGCGTTTGAAAGCAGTAACGAGAGCATTGTTACGGTTGATGAAAGCGGCAATGTGACTGCTGTGGCGGAAGGTTTTGCGTCCGTGACCGTGAAGGTGATGATGGACGACAAGAGCACCTACTATTCCGAGACCGTGAATGTGGAGGTCAAGGAACCCTATGTACAGACGGGCGCCATGCTGACGCACTATTACGGCAACGGCGGTCTTGTTGATGTTCCCGCAGACCTCTCGCTTAAGGAGATCGGCGCGTTTGCGTTCTCGAACTTTGAGTATATTCTCAAAACTCCCGAAGAACTGGCATTTGACGATGCCGAAACCTCCAAGCAATGGTTCATCGGTGACAACACGATCACCAAGGTCGTGCTTCCCGAGGGTGTCGAGAAGATCAATGCGTATGCGTTCGCTAATCTGACGGCGCTCGAGGAGATCGTGCTTCCCTCGACGATGCAGTCGATCGAATACGGCGCATTTTACGGCTGTTCTTCGTTGCAGAAGATCACCTTCAGCGGTGAAAACAACCTGCAGATCATCAGCCAGAATGCCTTTGAAAACTGCGATCTGCGCGGCAAGCTGGAGTTCCCGAACATCTGCGTGATCTCCGACTACGCCTTTGCAGGCAACCAGAAGCTCGAGGGCATCACACTCGGCGAGACGCTTCTCTCGGTTGGTCAGTATGCCTTTGCGGGTTGTAAGAAGCTCAGCGATGTGACGGTCAACGCGAAGAAGGTCAAGTACGGCGCGTATGCGTTTACCGATTGCGAATCGCTCAAGGAATTCACCGTGAATGCGGCGGTGCTTCCCGAGGGTATGTTCTATCAGTGTGAGGCGATGACCAAGGTCACGGTCGGCGCGGATGTCAACGATATCGGCGTGTTCGCGTTCCGCGAGACGGCCATCGACCAGTTTGTGATTGCCGACGGCAACACAACTTATAAAGTACAGACAGCCAACTACATCCTTTCCAAAGACGGCAAAACGCTGATTGCGGTGTCGCCGCTTGTAAAGGGTACCGTGAATGCGGCTGCGATCGGCGGTGCCGAGGTCGAGGAAATCGGCAAGGGCGCGCTGTCGCACAATCAGAAAGTGAACACCGTGTCCTTCCCCAAGGTCACAAAGATCGGCGAATACGGTCTGGCATCCAACGAGAGCCTGACAACGGTGACGCTCGGCAAACTCAAGGAAATCGGCGAATACGCGTTCTTTGAAACTTCGGTTACGGCAATGCCGCAATTTGATGCCGATACCGAAATCGGCAAGTATGCGTTCTCGTTCACCAAGCTCACTTCGGTCACTCTCCCCGACAAGATGGAGATTGCCGAGGGTACCTTCAGTGAATGTATGGCATTGACCACTGTCGTGATCGGCAACGATGTCAAGATCGGCGATCACGCGTTCAGCATGAACAAGGATAACGCCTTCAAGGTTGAGCAATACAGTGAGGACGGCAAAAAGCTGTTCCGTTATCGTTTTGAGTCGCCGCTCACCTCGCTGACCATCGGCGATAATGCCGTGATCGGCGAAAACGCCTTCTCCAATGCGGCGAGCCTTGAAAAAGTCACGCTCGGCGCCAATGCGGAGCTTGGCAAGCAGGCGTTCTACAACACGCCGAGCCTGAAGGAGATTGATCTCTCCAAAGTAAAGTCCATCGGCGACTATGCCGTTTCGGGCGATGTGTACTACGCGTGCCTCGACGAAAGCATGACGGTTGCGGCCGTCAACGGCGAGGGTTACTATTATTATTCCTATTACGGACCGCAGGTGACGGCGCTGGATGTGTCGTCGGCGGAGAGCATCGGCGAGTACGCTTTCTCCTATTGCCGTCAGCTGGTGTCCATCAAGCTCGGCGATAAGATTGAAGAAATCAAACCCTATACTTTTGCCGGCTGTGCATCGCTCAAGACGGTCAATCTGGATGCGGTCAAGACCATCAGCGACTATGCCTTTATGGAAAGTGGTCTTGAAAAGGTGGCAATGCCCGCTGTGGAGACCATCGGCGAGTATGCGTTTGTGTCCAACCGTCAGCTGGCAAATGTGACGCTGTCCGAGGAAAAGGTCACCATCGGTGAAGGCGCGTTCTCGTACTGTGATCCGCTGAGCGAGGTTGTCAACCTTGCGAAGGTGGAGAGCATCGGCGATTATGCGTTTGCCTACACGGCGCTGACAAAGGTCGACCTGACGGGTGCCAAGACCATCGGTAAAAACGCGTTTATGAAAGAAACGCTCACACCCTTCACCGTGATCCTCGGCGAGGATGTGGAAACCATCGGCGACAACCCGTTTGCGATGTGTAAGGTTGCGCCCTTCACCACGACCGAAACCGAGAAGGTTGACGGCAAAGAGACGCAGGTGACAAGCAACACCTATGAGATCAGTGACACCGTGTTCGTGGAAGACGGCTCGCTGTATTGCGAAAAGGCAAACGGCGTGGAGTTGATCACCTTTGCAGGCACAGAGACCGAAGAAGTCAAGGTTCGTGATTACACCGTGCGTGTCAGTGCGCTTGCCTTTGCGGGCAGTGATGTGGTGCGTGTGAAGTTGCCGTTCACCACGACAGCAATCGGCCACAAGGCATTTTACGGTTGCGATAAGCTGGAGATGGTGGTGTTTGGCAGCCAGCGTGTCCCGAACTTCGAGGAAGAATTCGATCCCGCTTACTACGGTTCGTTCAAGCATATCCCCGGCGCGGGCGATTACGGCACTTACACCGATTACAACGGCAATGAGGTGCAGATCGACGGTATGGGTCTTGTCCCGTACTTTATGTGGAATGTCACCGGCGAGATGTACTCCAATGTGTTCTACGGCGCAAACTTCATTGACTATGTCGGTTATGTGGAGAACAAACCGATGTTGGTGCGTCCCGTCAACGGTGTCGGCTACGATTCGTTTATCTGCCAGCAATACTTTGATCTGACGATCGACGGCCCGGCGGCACCCGATGCCACCACGGTCGATGCGATTCTGGCAATCCGCGCGATCCCCGAACGCGTTGTGTACGAAAACAAGGATCTTGTGGAAGCGGCGCGTGCGGCATATAACAAGATCGTGACCTTCGAGCAGATGGGCCTTGTGACGAACTATGCTGACCTCGTGTCCGCAGAACAGCGCATCACCGCGCTCGACCCGAACAATCAGCAAGCTCAGGAGGGTGAGGCTTCGACCGAGGAAGCACCCTTAGAGGAAACCCCGTCTGAGGAAGCACCGACCGATGACAAACCCGAGAAAAATGGGTTGGGTGTCGGAGCCACAATCTGCATCCTTGCGGCAATCGCGGCGGCTATAATGTGCATTGTCACAGCGGTGCGCCGCAACAAAAAGACAGCGGTGACGGTGGACATCCCCGAAGCTGTCGCCGAGCCGACTGCGGCAGAGGAAACCGAGGTTTCGGAGTCTGCTGAAGAAGTGACAGAGGACGAAACCGTTTCGGATGAAGCGGAGGAGGTTCCTTTTGTTGAAGCGGAGGAGCCCTCTGTGGAAGAGGAGACCTTCGAGGAAACAACACAAGAGACCTCTGATGAAACTGAGGCAAAGGAAGATGAGGAGTAAGATGAAACGAATGTCCAAAGCGGCGATTGCCGTATTGGTGCTTGTGACCGCACTTGTGTTTGCAGGTTGCCGCGCCGAACTGACTCCTTATGAGACCAACAACGATAAAGGATACACCGTCAGCGTCAAATATGACGCGAACGGTGGCATCTTCACCACCAACACCTCGGTGATCGTCGACTCGTTCAACGCGTCGGCGGCACCGACGGGGTCGGATGGCAAGACGGCAATTGCCTTGTTGTCTCCCGACAATGCCGCGCGCGGTAACGATGCGTTCCGCGCGGTCAACAACGGTCATTTCCTCGCGGGCTGGTATCAGGAACGCGTGGAGACGACCGACGCAAGCGGCAACACCACCTATACATACAGCGGCAAATGGGATTTTGAGAACGACCGCCTGGTGGTTGATCCCAGCGGCAGCTATATTGCCGAGGAACCCGTGATGACGCTGTATGCGGCGTGGGTACCGCTGTTTGAGATCGCGTTTTACGACCGCGCCACGGGCGAACTGGTGGAGAACTTCACCTACGACCCGACCGCTATGCAGGAATTGCAGATGCCCGCGTGGGACGAGGAAACGGGTGCGCTGGAGATGTTCAGCTTCCCTGAGCGTGAAGGCTACACCTTCAACAAAGCGTATTACGACGCGGACGGCAAGCAGGCTGTGACCACCGCGACCATTCAGCACACGGGTGTTGTGGATGCGGCAACGGGTACAGCGACCGATGCGGTGATGAAGCTGTATGTGGATTACACCGAGGGCGAGTGGTTCCGCATCTACAATGCGGAGCAGTTCAAAGAGAATGCCAGCGTCAACGGCTGTTACGACATTATGGCAGATCTTGATTTTTCGAATGAGATCTGGCCGACCTCGCTGATGTACGGCAACTTCTCCGGCATCATCCGCGGCAACGGTCACACCATCAAAAATGTGTCGTTCGAGCAGACCAACAACTCGAAAATCAACGCTGGTCTCTTCGGCAATCTGACCGAGACCGCGGTGATTGAAAATCTCTCGTTTGACAACATCTGCTTCACCATGAAGGCGGGTACCCGTATGGTCGACGCGAGCTTCGGACTGTTTGCGGGCAAGATCTCCACAGGCGCAACCGTCAGCAAGATCGGTATTACAAACAGCACCCTGCAGATCGACTCCGCGTGCTATTTCGGTACGACGGAATACAGCATCGGTCTGGTGTGCGGCGGCGGCGACGCCACGCTTGTCAGCCCCGCGCAGATCACCTGCAAGGCGGTGGGGGATGACCCCGAAGCCGTCAAGGTGACAGTCAACGGCAATTCGGTCACGATCGGTGACTGATATAAACAGGTTCTATTCTATTACTAAAAGGAGCGAACAACATGAAAAGAAAATGGTTGTCCCTCATTCTGTGCGCAACAATGTGCATCGGAATGTGCACGGGACTGGCGGGCTGTTCCAAAAACGGCAGTGACGCCTTCGTCATTATGACCGAACAGCTTGACGGCTTGTTCAACCCGTTCTTCTACACCTCTGCGCCCGACGGCACCATCGTTGGTATGACGCAGATCGGTATGCTCGGTTCCAAGTATGTCAACGGCGAAGTGCAGGTGGCATACGGCGACAACGAAGCGGTTGTTGTTAAGGATTATGAGATCGTCGAGAACAAGGACGATACCGTGACCTACAACTTCGTGCTCAAGAACGGCATCAAATTCTCCGACGGACAACCGTTGACGATGGAAGATGTGTTGTTCAACTACTATGTCTACCTTGACCCCGTTTACACGGGTTCGAACACCTTGTACTCCACCGATATTCTCGGTCTTGCCGAGTACAGAACGCAGACGGTCGGTTCGTCCTCCGACGACAGCGATGACCTCATCGCTTCGCAGGCGAACTCCCGCGCCAGCGCGCGTATCAACGAGCTGATCAACCTCTTCAACGCCAAGGTGCAGGCATCCGCAACGAAGGAAGTCGGCTATGAGGCGATGAAGCAGGCGATCACCGCGCACACCGTCAGCAGCGGTTACAAATCCGCTATCTCCAATGATGTGGCAAGCGTGACCAATCAGAACCTCCTTGAGGACTATGAGTATGCGCTCAAGCTGTTCAAGGAAGAGCTTGAGACTGACTACCTCGGCGCACAGGAATCCTACAAAGACGAGCCCTACAAGTCGCATGAAGAGTTCAACGACGAAATCTTCTGCTTCATGTACACCGAAGGCTATGTCGATGTGGAATATGCAGAAGGCGCGGACGGCAAGATCGACCGCACCACCATCAAGACGCTGACTCCCGCGTATCCATCTTCCGTGACAACCAAGGAAGCGGCGATCGACTATGTATACAACGATATCATTGCCCGTCAGCTGAACATCGTTCTGCAATACTGGGCAACTGCCAACACCCTGATGACCGAATATGCCGCCAAGGCGAAGGAAGTCATCCTCCACGAGAATGTGTCCGACAGCGGCAAGCTTGCTGTTGAGAACATCAAGGGTATCGTCTCGCTCGGTCACACCGATAAGGCGGGTTCCAAGCTCACCGTCAACGGCACCGAGTACACCGTTGCTTCCGGTCATAATGCGGACGGCACGGTCACCAATCCCGAAGAGTACGATGTGCTGTCCATCACCATCGACGGCATCGACCCCAAGGCAATCTGGAACTTTGCTCTGACCATTGCGCCCCAGCACTACTACGGCGAAGGCAGTAAGGTCGGCGTGGACATCGCCAACAACCAGTTCGGCGTGGAGTTTGCAAGCTTCGACTTTATGACCGATATCATCCAGTCTACCCGCAACATTAAAATCCCGATGGGCGCAGGCGCTTACAAGGCGACCAACACCACCGACAGCGATACGCCCTCCGAGAGCGATTTCTACACCAACAATGTCGTCTACTTCAAGGCGAACCCCAACTTTGAGACGGTCGGCGCGGGTATCAACAACGCTAAGATCGAGAAGATCCGTTATCAGGTGGTCAGCTCCTCCAACGCCATCGCGGCTCTGCAGGAGGGCAATGTCCACTACATCACCCCGTCTCTCACCACCGACAACTATGAGAAGCTCGAGGGTCTCGCATCCAAGGGCATCGTAACCCTGACCGAGGATCAGCTCGGCTACGGTTACATCGGCATCAACGCGGCGAAGGTCAACGATATCAACCTCCGCAAGGCGATCATGTGTGCGATGAACACTTCGCTGGCTCTTGACTACTACCGCGCAGGTACGGCGGAGCAGATCTACTGGCCGATGTCGAAGGTCAGCTGGGCATACCCGAAGGGCTCTGCCGCAGAGGACAATGGCTTTGACTATCCGCCTCTGGGCACCTGGAGCCAGGAAATTGCCATCAACAACATTGAGAAGTATATGCAGGAGTCCGGCGTCAGCGCGGGCAGCTCCGAGCTGAAGGGGAAGTTCACCATCGCGGGTTCCAGCCTGCAGGATCACCCGACTTACAAGGTGTTCCGTGATGCGGCGACCCTGCTCAACAGCCTCGGCTGGGATGTCGAGGTCGTGTGCGATACGCAGGCACTGACCAAGATCAACACCGGTTCGCTGGAAGTGTGGGCGGCGGCATGGTCGTCGGCACTGGATCCTGACCTCTATCAGGTTTACCACAAGGATTCCACCGCAACCAGCACCCTTGCATGGGGTTACAACTACCTCAAGACCAGCGGCACGGCGGAAGAACTCAACATCCTTGATGACCTCAGCGACCTCATCGATGAAGCGCGTGAGACCAACGATCAGGCAGAGCGCTCCGAGCTGTACATGGAAGCGATGGAGGAGATCCTCGACCTCGCCATCGAACTGCCCGTGTACCAGAGAAGCGTGCTGTATGCGTACAACTCCAAGGTCATCGACCCCGAGAGCCTGCCCGCAGAGTCCGAAATGAACCCCTTCTCGTCTCCGCTGGATCGCATCTGGGAAGTCGAGTTTGCGAAATAATCCAATATGTCCGAAGTCTGCCGCCGTGTGCGGCGGACTTTCGGCACTTTGATAGGGTGACGCTATGTTCAAGTATATTATCAAACGATTGGTCATGTCCGTCTTCATTCTGCTTGGCGTGTCCATGATCATCTACTTTCTGATCCGCCTGATGCCCGTTGATTTTATTCAGGATAAGATCAACGCCATCAACCAGGGCGGTGCAACCGTCAGCGAGGAAACCGTGCAGGCGATGTATACGATGTACGGGTTGGGGGACAACAGCTTCCTCGGCATCCTCAAAGGCTATTTCAGCTGGCTGGGCGCGCTGTTTACGCTCGACCTCGGCACCAGCTTTGTCTACGGCATCCCCGTGGCACAGGTCATCTTTGAGCATATGGGTGTGTCGTTTGCTGTCGCGCTCATTGCGACCATCTTCGAGTTTATGATCGCCATTCCTTTGGGCATCACCGCCGCGACGCATCAGTACGGCTTCCGCGATTACATCGTCACCGTGTTCGTGATGATCGGTATTTCGTTGCCGTCCTTCTTCTTTGGCAATATGCTTAAGGATCTGCTCGCACTCAAGCTCGGCTGGTTCCCCGCATCGGGACTTGTCGACGCCACCGCGTCCTATACGGGTGTGTCGTTGCTCCTCGACTACATCCGTCATATGTTCATCCCGATCCTGACCATCGTCATTCTCAGCATCGGCGCAAGAATGCGTATGACCAGAACCAATATGCTCGAAGTGATGAACTCCGATTACATCCGCACCGCGCGTGCAAAGGGTCTCAAGGAAAGCGTTGTCATCAACAAGCACGCGTTCCGCAACACCCTCATCCCGCTGGTGACTTCGCTTGCGGGTCTGCTCCCGTCGCTGTTCTCGGGCGCCATCATCACCGAGCAGGTGTTTGACCTGCCCGGTATCGGTAACATCGCGCTGGACGCGATGAACCGCGGTGACATCCCGTTCATTATGGGCTACAATATGTTCCTCGCGCTTCTCAGCGTTGTGGGCGTGTTGTTGGCTGACCTGATGTACGGTCTTGTCGATCCCCGCGTGAAACTTGAGTAAAGGAGGAAACGGCACCCATGGAAGAGAAGAAAACAATGGAACCCGCTGTCGATGAAACGGTCGACACCGAGTTGCCGCTGGATAAAAATGTGCGATTGATGTCGCCCGCCCGTATGGTCGTGCGCCGTTTCTTCCGCTCCAAGCTGAGTATTCTCGGCTTGATTATGGTGATCGGACTGTTCCTGTTCAGCTTTGTCGGCCCGCTGATCTATACCGAGTGGGGCGAGATCGAGCTGGACGAAAGCGGTAAGACGGAATATTCCGTCACCGAAACAACCTATGTGGTGGACGGTGTGGAGTATACGCTTCGTCAGACCACCGAAAAATCGCTGAAAGACAACTTCCTCGCACCGCCTTCTGCTGAGCACATTCTCGGCACGGATAACGAAGGCTATGATATCTTCGTCCGTCTGATGTACGGCGGTCGCATCTCGCTGATCGTCAGCTTTATCGCCGTGTTCCTCATCACCATCCTCGGTGTGTTGATGGGCGGTATCGCGGGTTATTTCGGCGGCTGGATCGACAATGTCATCATGCGTCTGTGTGATGTGCTGATCTGCTTGCCCGGTATTCCGATCCTGCTGATCATCAGCACGATTCTTGACGCCTCCAACATCGATGCGAAGTACCGCATCTACCTGTTGATGATTTACCTGACCTTCATCTCGTGGCCGGGTACAGCGCGACTGGTGCGCGGTCAGATCCTGTCGCTCCGCGAGCAGGAGTATATGGTCGCCGCAGAGGCGATGGGTTATTCCACTTCGCGCAAGATCTTCAAGCACCTTGTCCCGAATGTGATGCCCCAGCTTATCGTGTCGATGAGCCTCAGCCTGGGCAGCATGATCCTTTATGAGGCAACGCTGTCCTACCTGAACCTGGGTGTCAAAGCACCCTATGCGGCGTGGGGCACGATGATCAACATCATCTCCACCAATCAGGACATCCTGCAAAACCACCTCAATGTGTGGGTGCCCGCAGGTGTCTGCATCGTCATTGCCGTCCTCGGTTTCAACTTTATCGGCGACGGTCTGCGCGATGCACTTGACCCGAAAGCGAGGCGATAAGATATGGCAAAGAATTATCTTTCGGGTAAGGAGATCCGCGCCATCGCCAAGGAAAATGCCAAGGTGATGAAGCGCCTGGAAGCCTACAAAAATCGCAAAGCGGAGGAGTCGGAATATCTCACCGCGATGCACGACGACGCGAACATTCTGGAGATCGATGACCTGCACTCCTACTTCTTTACGGAGCAGGGTGTCGTCAAGGCGGTCAACGGCGTGTCGTTCAATATTCCGAAAAATGCCACCGTCGGCGTCGTCGGCGAGTCGGGTTGCGGCAAGTCCGTTACCAGTATGTCGGTGATGCGTCTGCTCCAAGGTCCCACGGGTCAGATCGTCTCGGGCGAGATCCGTTTTCAGGCAAAGCACGACGGTGAGACCAAAGTCTACGACATCGCGAAAATGCCGATGCGCGATATCTTCAAGATTCGCGGCGACCAGATCGCGATGATCTTCCAAGAGCCGATGACCTCGCTCAACCCCGTGTTCACCATCGGTCAACAGCTCGATGAAGTCACCTTCATCCACAACCCGAAGGCAACCAAGGAAGAAGCAAAGGCAAAGTCGATCGAGATGCTCAACCTTGTCGGCATCGCGATGCCCGAGCGCGTGTACGCGGCATTCCCGCACGAACTGTCGGGTGGTATGCGTCAGCGCGTGATGATCTCGATGGCGCTTGCCAGCGATCCGCGTCTCATCATTGCCGATGAGCCTACGACGGCGCTGGATGTGACCATTCAGGCGCAGATTCTGGATCTGCTCCGCGATCTGAAGGAAAAGATCGACGGTTCGATTATGCTCATCACCCACGACCTCGGCATCATCGCTGAGATGGCGGATTATGTCGTCGTGATGTATGCAGGCCGCGTGATCGAAAAGGGCACGGTGCAGGAGATTTTCCACAACCCGATGCACCCCTACACCATCGGTCTGCAGAAGTCGAAACCCACCCTGCAATCCGACAGCGACACGCTGTTCAATATTCCGGGCAATGTTCCCAACCCCATCAATATGCCCGATCACTGCTACTTCAAAGAACGCTGTGCGCAGTGTGTCAAGAAGTGCAGTGGTGAATACCCCGGTATGATTCAGGTCAGCCCCACGCATTTTGTGGCGTGCCACCTGTATGAAGAGGAGGCGAATGCGTGATGAGCGAACAACAAAAGCAACCGTTGCTCGAGGTCGAGCATCTGCGCAAATGCTTCCCGTTGAAAAAGACGATGACCGGCAAGGTCACGCAGGAGCTTGTCGCGGTGGATGATGTGTCGTTCACGCTTAACGAAGGCGAGACACTCGGCATCGTCGGTGAGTCGGGCTGCGGTAAAACGACGCTCGGCAGAACGATCCTGAAACTGCACAATTCTTCGGGCGGACGCATCCTGTTCGAGGGCAACGATATCACCAATTATTCCTCGGCACAGATGCGCGAGATCCGCAAAAAGATGCAGATCATCTTCCAGGATCCGTATTCGTCTCTGCCGCCGCGAAGCACGGTCGGCGGTATCCTCTCCGAGCCGGTCGCGGTGCACAACATCGTGCCGAAGTCGGAGATCAAGGATTATGTGCTGGATCTGATGGATAAATGTGGCCTGCGCGATTATTACTATGAGCGCTATCCGCACGAATTTTCGGGCGGTCAGCGTCAGCGTATCTGCATTGCGCGCGCGTTGTCGGTCAATCCGAAGCTGGTGATCTGCGACGAACCCGTGTCGGCGCTGGATGTGTCCATTCAGGCGCAGATCATCAACCTGCTCAAAAAGCTGCAGCAGGATATGAACCTGACCTACCTGTTCATCTCGCACGATCTGTCGGTCGTCAAGTTCATCTCCGACAAGATCGGCGTGATGTACCTCGGTTCGATGATGGAATACGGCACGAAGGAGGACATCTTCTCCAATCCTCTGCACCCGTATACGCAGGCGTTGTTCTCGGCGATCCCGCATCCCGATCCCAATGTCAAGATGAACCGTATCATCTTAAAGGGCGATATCCCGTCGCCTGCCAACCCGCCGAAGGGTTGCCGCTTCCATACCCGTTGCCCGCACGCAAAGGACATCTGCAAAGAGGTCACGCCGACCTATAAGGATTTCGGCGGCGGTCACTGTGCGGCGTGCCATCTGCTTGGGTGATGTGCTATGAGTAAAAAGAAAGCGAAAAAAGAGAAGATCCGTTATATCGACGACGGCAGAAGCTTTGCTGATCTGTCGGGTGTCAAAGGCGGTCTGTCTTCGCGGATGCGCGGCGGCACCTCATCGAGTTTTTCGGATATCTGGAAGACCTATTGGAGCGCGGTGCGCATGATGTTCAAACCGATGCTTGTCACCATCGGATTTCTGACCCTCGCGTTTTTGATCGTCACCTTTGCCTTCTGGCTGATGAAATGATAAAAGCGGTGTGTGCAAATTTGCACACACCGCTTTTTCATATTACATCTTCAATTCTTGCACATTGTGCTGCATATGTGTTATACTGAAATAGGGCGGTGAAAACATATGACGAAGAAAGAGTTTTACACAAAATGGCTTGAGGTATTTGCTTCAACGGTTTCAAAACGGGATATAGAAAAGTATGTCCAATCAACAGGCAACTATATCTGGCATGTGTTTTCTTGGGAATTGTTGGACGAGCGGGACTATCTTGTCGGGGATGAAGCAAGAAAAGCGTACGACAGCATGAATAAGTGCGATGCCCTTTATATCGAGTGGGACGAACATGATGTTACCCGCGAATTGACATGGGAACGATATACGGCGAAATCACTGGATGCCTGTATGGAGGTGTATGTTGTTGACAAAGATTTTTGTTGGACATACATCAAAACGCACGAAAGTACATGTGGGCCGTATTTTATAAAAAGATAATTAAGACGCGCGAGTCTTGACCTTCGCAATACAAAAACTTCATCGACCAAAACAAAACCGCCCCCGCGAAACCATTGTGGTTTCGCGGGGTCGAATTTTTTATAAACTTATGCCAGTCGCGCGGCAATCGCGTCAAGGAATTCCATGCTGTTGACAGCTGTCTTGTTTTCGAGCGTCGACAGACCAACGAGATCTTTCGTCATCGTGCCGCCTTCGATGGTGTCGATGGTGGCCTTCTCGAGCTTGTCCGCAAATGCCATCAGCTCGGGCAGGTTATCGAGCTCACCGCGCTTACGCAGTGCGCCCGTCCACGCAAAGATGGTAGCAACGGAGTTCGTCGAGGTTTCGCCGCCCTCCAGGTGGCGGTAATAGTGACGGGTCACGGTGCCGTGCGCCGCTTCGTACTCATAGTTGCCGTCGGGAGAGACAAGCACGCTCGTCATCATCGCCAGCGAGCCGAAAGCGGTCGCGACCATATCGCTCATCACATCGCCGTCGTAGTTCTTGCAAGCCCAGATGAAACCGCCCTCAGAGCGCACCACGCGCGCCACAGCGTCGTCAATCAGGGTGTAGAAGAACTCGATACCCGCTTCTTCAAACTTCTCTTTGTAATCGGACGCGTAGATCTCCGCAAAGATATCCTTAAAGCGGTGATCATAGGTCTTCGAAATCGTGTCCTTCGTCGAGAACCACAGATCCTGCTTGGTGTCCAGTGCAAACTGGAAGCACGCGTGCGCGAAGCTGGAAATCGACGCGTCGGTGTTGTGCACACCCTGCACGATGCCTGCGCCCTTGCCGAAATCGTGAATCAGTGCGCGGGTCTCGGTACCGTCCGCGGCAGTGACAACGATCTCAGCCTTGCTGCCCGCCTCGGCGCGAAGCTCGGTGTTCTTGTAGATATCACCGTACGCGTGACGCGCGAGCGTGATCGGCTTTTTCCAGGTAGAAACCGTGGGGGAGATGCCCTTCACCAGCACAGGTGCGCGGAACACAGTACCGTCGAGCATGGCGCGGATGGTGCCGTTGGGGCTCTTCCACATTTCCTTGAGCTTGTATTCCTCCACGCGCTGAGCGTTGGGGGTAATGGTTGCGCATTTGACGCCGACGCCGTATTTTTTGATCGCGTTGGCGGCATCCACCGTGACCTGATCGTTGGTCTCGTCACGGTAGGGCAGACCGAGGTCATAGTATTCGCTCTTGAGGTCGACAAACGGAAGGATCAGCTTGTCCTTGATTGCCTGCCACAGGATGCGTGTCATTTCGTCGCCGTCCATCTCGACCAGCGGCGTTGTCATCTGAATTTTTGCCATAATTACATATCCCTGCCTTTATACAAAGTCAGAGATAGTATAGCACAGTTTTTGACGGTTGTAAAGTCAGGTTTTTTGTTTTTGCGGGGCAAGGATGCCGCACAGCAGTCCGAAAAAGATCGCCGCCGCGATACCGCCTGCGGTGGCGGTTAACCCGCCCGTCAGCGCACCCGAAAAGCCGTGTACATCCACAGCGCTCTCCACACCCTTGGCAAGGGAATATCCAAAGCCTGTCAGCGGCACGGTTGCCCCTGCACCCGCAAAATCGACAAGCGGTTCATACACGCCGATTGCCGTCAGCGCTACACCCAATACCACAAACGACACCAGAATCCGTGCCGGTGTCAGGTTGGTATACACAATCAGAAGTTGTCCGATCACACAAATCGCGCCGCCCACAGCAAAGGCTTTGACCAGCATCATCCAGTCCATTAAAACGCCTCCTTTTCCTTTCACATAAAAGAATACCCCGTATGAATAAAAAAATTCATACGGGGTATTGTCTTGTCGGTAAAATTACAGTCTCACAAGGCGCGCATTTTCGGCGGCACGCTCGAGCATCGGTTGCCAGTCCCACGCTTGTTCGGCGCGGTCGAGCATATCGAGTGTCGGGCGGGTGCGCGGATGACGCGGGGTGAACACCGTGCAGCAGTCCTCATAGGGCTGGATGGAAATATCAAAGGTGTCGATCTTGCGCGCGATGCGGATGATCTCCTCCTTATCCATACCGATCACGGGACGGAACACAGGCAGGCTTGCCACCGCATCGGTGCAGGCAAGTGCCGGGATCGTCTGGCTGGCAACCTGTCCGAGGCTTTCGCCCGTGATCAGTGCGCCGCATTCCTCATTTTTTGCAACCGCCGATGCAATGCGCATCATCATACGGCGCATCACAAGGGTAAACAGCTCTTCGGGACAGTTGTCGCGGATGGCTTCCTGAAGCTCCGTAAACGGCACGACAAGAAACTTGATGTGACCCGCATAGTGGCTGACCTGACGAAGCAGCTCGCACACCTTTTCTTCGGCGCGCTCACTGGTATAAGGCGGGGATGCAAAGTGGATGGCAGTCAGTGCGATGCCGCGCTTTGCCATCATATAGGCGGCGACAGGCGAATCGATACCGCCCGAGATAAGGATCGCCGCTTTGCCTGCCGTACCCACGGGCATACCGCCCGCACCGGGAAGCTGACGGGTGTGGATGTAAGCACCTGCCTCACGCACCTCAATGTGCACAACCACATCGGGATTGTGCACATCCACGCGCAGATGGGGGAAGGCGGACAGCACCGCGCCGCCGACCTCGCAGCTGATTTCAGGCGAGGGATACGGGAAGGTCTTGTCGGCGCGCTTGGACTCCACCTTGAAGGTTTTGGCGTCACGGAGCATATCGGCAAGATACACGGGCGTCGCTTCCTGAATGGCGGCAAGGTCTTTCGCAACAACCTTGGCGCGGGAATACGCAGCAATGCCGAACACCTGCGCGACACTGCGGCCCGCTTCGTCCATATCTGCCCATTCGTCGAGCGGCTCGACATAGATCGTCGATTGCGATTTGCGCAGCGAGAAGCGGCCGACGCTTTTCAGACGGCGGCGCAGATTTTTGAGCAGTACCGCTTCAAAGGTACTGCGGTTGAGGCCCTTCAGGGCAAGCTCACCGTTTTTGATGAGCAGGATCTCGTCGGGAGTGAAAGCCATAATTGATCTCTCCTGATTACAAAGGATTGGTTTCGTCCGTGACCACAGCAGGGGTCTCGGTTGTGGTGGTGGTTTCCGCTTCGGTGGTTGTCTCGGCTTGAGTCGGCTCCGTCACGGTTGTGGTTTCGGCAACCGTGGTCGTGGTGGTCGGAACCACGGTCGTGGTGGTCTTTTTCGCGTTCGGATCATACGGAATGAAGTTTGCCGGACGCGTCGTCGTGACGGTGGTGGTGGCAACCGTGGTGGTGGGGTTGAGCGGTGCTACCACGCCGTCCACGATGTTGACCTTGAAGTTGACTACGATCGCGCCGTAGTGCAGTGCCACATCGCAGGTGCCGACCTTGGAAGAATCAAATCCGATAATCGCACAGGTTTTCGAGTTGATCGGCACTTTTTTGCCGTCGGAATAGACAGCGACCACCTTGGTGTTATCGTAGTCAAAACTGCTTCCGAGGCTGTAATACACAGGGGTGGATTCGATATTGATGGTGATCAGCGCAGCGCCGCCGTTTTGTGTAATGATGTTGCCGTTGGCATCGGTCATCGTGGTAGGCGGCACAATGCCGAAGGTACCGTTCTGCTGGAACAAAGTGAAGGAAGTCGTTGCTTGTCCATCGGGAGCGGTGGAGGTCGCCAGATATTCCATCAAGGTGTCCAGCGGCTGGATAAAGTATTGCGGATCGGTGTAGTAGGGGTGCGGCTCCAGCTTCTGGTTGACATACCAGCCATAGGGCATCAGCACATCCTCGTTAACCGCGATTTTGGAAACATCCGTAGTGGGAGCCTCTCCCGGGCGAACCTTGCGCGCGACGACCACGGTGCGGCCGTCTTTGAAATGGGCAAGATCCCAGTCAGTGCAGGTGGAGAGCATCACAATGTCGTCGTCGGGACGGACATCCACATCGCCGTAGACATACAGCGAGCGGGCGGTGATTTCCGACAGGAAGCCCGCAAAATCAATGTTGTCGTTGAAATCGGTTCGCAGATAGGCAAAAGGAATACCGTCGATGGAGTTGTTGTTGAGCAACATCACGGAAAAGACCTTGTATTCCGCCTTATTGTAGATGGTGTTCATTGTAAAGGTCGGTGCTACGCGTGCGTAGCCGACGCCCCAGAGCAGTTTGTTCAGTCCCGCCAGCATCTGACCGCTCGCCATGTTGTGACCGTAGATGACGGTGTTACGGTTACGCGAGTTTTTGGAGGTCAGGTCGTTGCGGTAGTCAAAAAACAGCGTGCCGTTTTTGTTGTAGGTGCGGTTGAAATCGTGGAACAGGTAGTAATCGTTGTCGGGACTTTGCACCACGGGATAGTCGATGTTAAAGGTGGTGCCGTCGGTGGTCTTGTAGCTGAGCCAGCCGCGGATATCGTTGTTCTGGTAATACAGCTTTTTGAACGAGGGATCCATATCGGCGGGGTATTGGAAATTCTGCTCATCCTCGCTGAGTGTCTGCTCCGTATCGGGGCTATACATCTGTTGCAGGGATTCGACCAGCACATCGTTGTGTATGGGGATGAGAATGAGATCGTCGATGAGATAGGTTGCCGCACCGACAAACACCAGAATACCCAGAAGCATCACGCATTTGCGCACAATATCAAAGGCGCTGTCTCCGATGTGCGGGACAATGCCGCCTAAGAAACGCATAAACGGATGCGCTTTTTTGTCATCGGAGGGGGCATCTGTTGTTGTTGTGTCATCGGGCATTTCGTCCGATGTGTTCGCTTCGCTGTTGTTTGCCTGAGCGGGAGCGGCGGTCGGCGCAACTTCATCGTGCTCCTCGGGTTCGGGTTGACGCGCATGTACTTTTTTCATCGCGGTCAACGCGTCTGCCGTGCCGCTGAAACTCGGTTCCACAACCGTCTGTGCCATAGCGGGAGCGGCGAATTCATCCAAATCGTCGTCATCCGAGGCGGCTGTTGCAGGATCGTCGGTGAGCGGGGTAGTTTCGACCACAGGCACATCGTCGGGAGTGATACAGGGATCGGGGATGGCTTCAATGATCGGCTGTTCCGTCACTACCGCAGATTCGTCCGTTGCCGTATCGGACGGCTCGTCATCCTGAATGTCGGTGAAAATGAAAAGATCGTCTTTGTTCGACATAGCGGGTCTCCTTCCTTTCAGCTATGTGCCAAGGAAGCTACCGCTTCCTTGAGCGCGTGAAGAAATGCGTCAATATCATCGGGAGTGTTATCCGCACACAGGCTGATGCGCAGGGCGGAATGAATCTGTTCGGGCGGCAGGTCAAGTGCTCCCAGCACATGGCTGTCGTGACCTTTGGCGCAAGCAGAGCCTGCTGATACATACACACCGCGTTCGGCGAGAAAATGCACCAGAGTTTCGCTTTTGTACCCACAGACAGAGAGGTTGCGGATATAGGGAACAGCGTTTAAAGGTGTATGTAGCACGATGCCGCTCATTTGGGAAAGTCCTTCCTCCAACCGGTTGCAAAGTGCGGCAAAGCGCGGCATTTGCACGGCAGGAGACGGGAGCGCTTTGATGGCTTCACCAAAGGCGGCGATGGCAGGGACGGCTTCCGTTCCCGGTCGCAGGGTGCGCTCTTGTCCGCCACCGTAGGTACGGGGGACAAGACGGATACCGCGTTTGACATAGAGTGCGCCGACGCCTTTGGGAGCGTGGAGCTTGTGACCGCTGATGCTCAGCGTGTCAACGCCGAGGGTCAGCACCTTCAGCGGGATTTTACCGGCCGCCTGCACGGCGTCACAGTGGATAACGGCTTTGGGTGAGCGGCGACGGATGAGCGGCACAGCGTCCTTTACAGGAAGGATCGTGCCGAGTTCGTTGTTGACCAGCATCATACACACAAGCACGGTGTCTTCGCGGCAAGCGTCGGCAAGCGCGTGTGCATCGTAATCGCCGTTTTTATCGGGTGAGACAACCGTCAGCTCAAACCCTTCGCGCTCGAGCTGTTTCATCGCTTCCAGTACGGACGGATGTTCAATGGCGGTGGTGACAATGTGGCGCCCAAGACGCTTGTTTGCCGTGGCGGCGCCGAAAATAGCGAGATTATTGGCTTCTGTGCCGCCTGAGGTAAAGGTGATGCATGACAGGTCTGCACCGTTCGTGTTCAGTCCCAGAAGCGAGGCGACCGCGCGACGGGCGGCGGTGAGTTCCTGCTCGGCGCGGATGCCGAGTGTATGGAGCGAGGAGGGATTGCCGAATGTTTCGGTCATCACCTCATATGCTTTTTTCGCGGCAGCCTGACAGACGACCGTCGTGGCGCTGTTGTCCAGATAATGACTCATACGGGTGACCTCCTCTCAAAACCGCATAAAAAATCACTTTATTATACAATATATAGGCGGCAGTTTCAAGTGTTTCTTTGTCGGAAAATACTGCAAAACAGACGGCGATACAAAAATTTACAAAATTGTAAAAAGAAATACGAAAAAACCGGTGGAAATTTGCTGTATTATACGATACAATAACAGTAGAAAACCATTCCGTAAAGGAGCGATCAATATGAAGCAAGCATTGACAATCATCGGTATCATTGTAGCGGTGGCGGCGATTGCCGTGGCGGTGCTGCAGTTCCTGCCCACACCGGCGACGATCCGCGAGGATTTTGTCTGCGAAGACTGAGCAAAAAAAGCCCGACGCAACAGCGTCGGGCTTTTTTTATGCAATGGCGTTGTCAAAGCGGCGGGCAAGTTTTGAAAAGATCGGGCGGATATCGGTTGTTTTTTCGAGCAGGCGGTCAAAAAAACCAATGATAAATCCGTTGCAGACTGTCATCAGCAAAGTTCCCAATCCGATGCCGTGAAAGCCTTTGAACAGCAACAGCGACATGGCAACCGACACCAGCAGGCACGAGGCGTCGAAAATCTGTTTGAATCGGGTGCGGTTCAGACTATACCGCACAGCGACACCCTTGACAAAAAAGTCATACACCTGCGGGTAGATGTATACGCGGAAGATGAGCGCGATCGAAAAGGAGGTCAGTACCATACCGATCAGCAGCAGGGCAATGCGCACGGGCATCGGTGCCGTACCGACCGCCGCAGGGGACAGCGCGGGAATCAACCGCCAGGCGTCCAGCATCACGCCGTACAGCAAGCCCGTGGCAAACGATACAAGATACAGCGGGCGCACGCGGCGCATTGCCGCACAAAAGACGATAAACAGGATGCCCTGCACGATGTATTCGGCTTGTCCGAAGGTAAGCACGGGCCATTTCAGGCTGACGATATACGCCGGTGCCACGATCATCGACACGCCGAAATCGGCGGCGGCGGTCAGCGACACGGCAAGTGCCAGCAATGCCAGCGAGAGCAGGTACACAAGTTCCGATGACAGGCGAAGCGGTTTCATAAATCCTCCTAAAAGAACATCCCCGGAAAATGTCCGAGGATGTTTTGCATTTTATAAATCGTGGAAGCGGTGGCGAATGTAATCCTCGATGATATCGGTGGTCTCGTCGTAACCGATGCGGCTGCTGTTGATGGACAGCTCATAGTTGCGCGAGTCGCCCCACTTGGTTTTGCAGTGGTGATTGTGATAATTCTTTCGTTTGCGGTTGGTGGTCTGCATCAGCGCCTCGGCATCCTCGGTGGTGAGGTTGTACAGACGGCGGATGCGATCGAGCTTCGCGTCGTGATCGCCCAGCACAAAGACCGATACCAGCGCGGGATGTCCGCGGAGGATTTCCTCGGCGCAGCGACCGACGATGACAAATGATTCGCCGTCCTCTGCCTTTTTGCGGATGAAATCAAACTGCATCTGCGCGATGTTGACAGCAGGAGAGCTGGAGTGTCCCTTTACCGTGCGGTGGAACAGGCGCACGCGCGGCGCCTCGTCATACTTTTTCAACATTGCCACATCAATGTCTTTGCCTGCGGTGATTTCAGCGAGCAGGTTGTAGTCATACAGGGGCAGGTCAAAGCGCTTGGCAAGCATTTCGGCGATCAGGTGACCGCCGCTGCCAAACTCACGACCGACAGAGATAACCAGTTGTTGATCCATTTTAAAAGCCCTCCTTCAATTAAATCAAGCCGTAGCGCAACCAGATCGACAGCGTGGAGATGATCAGCACGATGACGGTTGCAGGTGCCATATATTTGCAATACTGTCCCCAACCGATGGGGTAGCCTTCTTTGGAAGCAACCGAGACACCCACGACATTTGCCGAAGCGCCGATGGGGGTGGCACTGCCGCCGATGTCGGTGCCCATTGCCAATGAATATGCGAGAGTATTGATGTCAATGCCCGTACTTCCTGCCAGCGCCTGGATGATCGGTACCATTGTGGCGGCAAACGGGATGTTGTCGACGAACGCCGAGGCAATTGCCGAAACCCAGATGATGATGGCCACCATCAGCACAAAGTTGTTGCCGCAGATGGATTCGATCACATCGGCGATGATCACAAGCACACCCGTTTCTTCCAGTCCTGCGACCACAACAAACAGACCGACAAAGAACAGCAGGGTCTTGTAGTCCACAAGCTTGAGCAGGTGTTTGGCGTGCTTAAGATTGGCAAGCAGGGTCACAATGGCGGTGAAGGTACCGATGAAAGCCACGCTCAGATGCGTCATCGAGTGTGTGACAAGCAACACAACGGTGACAAGGAAGATGGCGATGCTCACAAAGAAGCCGCGCTTGTCGGTGATGACCGATGTGGGATCGGGCATGGTGGCGGGATCAATGTCGCTTCCTGTATCTTGGTAGATCTTGCGGAAGCAGAAGTAGAAATAGACGATAATGAACACCAGCGCAATCGCCGCGATCAGACCGGTGTTGACCAGAAAATCAAAGAAAGACAGGTGAAGCGCCGTACCGATGATGATGTTCGGAGGGTCGCCGCACATCGTGGCAGAGCCGCCGAGGTTTGCGCAGAAGATTTCTGCAAGGATCATCGGAACGGGATTGAATTTCAGCAGATGCGCCAGTTCAATCGTAACTGCCGCGAGGAACAAAATCACGGTGATGCTGTCGATGAACATGGCAAGGCACGCAGACATCACCATAAACACCAGAAAGATGGGCATGGTCTTATATTTGACGAGCTTGGCAAGTGTCATACACAGCCAGCGGAAGAAGCCGACACGCGCCATACCTTCCACCATCACCATCATACCTGCAAGGAAGATGATGGTGGCCCAGTCAATGCCGCCTGAGTGGGAAGATTGCCCCCACCAGAAGCCAAGCTCCGCGATCGACTCCAGACTCAGCACATGCCACATGGCGGAAAAATCCCATCCTTGACAAAAGCCGAAGACAAAAAGCATTACGGCAGCACCGCAAACCAAAGTCGTAATGTGTTTTTCAATTTTTTCCGTGATCACAAGACCAAACATGATCACAAAGATGCAGATAGCAACAATTTGTGCAGCCATACCGCCATGACCTCCTTTTACTCAATGCAGACTCTCTCCTAAAATGTGCCGTCGTTGATTATATACCTATTAAAAAAGAAATGCAATGGGGGAATTCACAATATTTTCACTTTTTCGACACCAATACTTGGTGAATTTTGTAGCAGACGACAAATCGTGCGAGGGATTGACCGTTTTCTGTATTTAGTGTATGATAATTCTGACGGAAAGGAGAGAGAATTTATGGCAATGCAAGGGGCAATTTTTGATATGGACGGGACACTGCTTGACTCGATGGAGGGCTGGGCAACCGCGGGTGAGCGGTATCTGCGCCGTCGCGGGATGGAGCCGCGTTGCGGTGAGGCAGACTGCCTGCTGTATCAGGGGATGATCGGGGCGGCCTTGCATTTTCAGCGGGAATACGACATTGCAGACGATGTGCAGACAATCATCGACGGCATCAACAAGGAAGTGGAGGCGTATTATCAAACGCAGGCGACCGCATTGGAGGGTGTACACGACTTTCTGGAGATGCTGAAAAGCCGCGGTGTGAAGATGTGTGTGGCGACCGCAACCGACCGCTGTCTGGCGCAGCCGACCCTCGAACGGCTTGGTCTGATGCCGTATTTTGATCGCCTATTCACCTGCACCGAGCTTCGCACCGATAAAACGACCTCCTTCATTTATGATACGGCGACCGCGTTTATGGGCACTCCCAAAGAAGCGACCTGGATCTTTGAAGATGCGTCCTATGCGGTGCGCACGGCAAAGGCGGCGGGATACCCCGTGTGTGCGATTTTTGACCGCTTTGAAAAACGGGCAGCGTTTTTAAAAGCCACCGCCGACCTTTACATAACAAATTATATAGAAGCACTTGAAAAAGACAGTTTATCGTGGTAAACTGGTAATACAGACCAAAAAGGAGTGGATAGTATGAAACGGTTTTTGGCATTTTTCTGTGTGCTGTGCTTGCTTATCGCGGCGTGTCCGGCGGTACTTGCGGCAACGGCGCAGACCTACAATTTCAATCAGCTTCAAGGGTATTATAAAACGCAGGGCCGCGTGGAGATTGTGGACGGTGCGCTCAATATGGACACCTCCTCATCGGGCTTTGAGTTTTATTTCAACGGCAGCGGCACGGTGACGATGGGTGCGGATGTGTGGTGCAAATACACCAACAACATCTTCCTCTCGGTCATTGTTGACGGTACGGTGCATCGTATGGAGGTCTATACGGGCACAACTTCCAAAGCCGTGTATAAGGATATTACGCTGGTGGAAAACCTGCCCGAGGGTGTTCACCACATCGAAGTGTATAAGCAGACCGAGGCAAGCTCGGGCCTTGTCACGGTGTGGGGCGTGACCTTTGCCGGTACGCCTGTGGCGGCACCGCCTGCGGATAAAATCGTGATGGAAGTCGTCGGTGACTCCATTTCGGGCGGCGCGAGCAATCTGGCAAAAAATGAGACTGTGAACGCCAGCTACCCCGTGTATCAGGATGGCACAAAAACCTACGCATACCTGACGGGTGAAGCGTTGGGGGCCAATGTCCGCGTGACGCAGACGAGCGGTTACGGTTGCTGCGGCGGCTGGAACTCGCAGGGTACGGCACTCAACCTGCAGGATATGTTCCCTTACACCTCCTACTGGCGCGATCATTCGGCGGCAGGACTGTATAATTTTGATCCCCCTGCGGATATCGTCGTTATCAACCTCGGTACAAACGACTATTCGGCGGCATCCTACGGCAAGATCAACCTGACAAATGCGCAATTCAAAGCAGGTGCGAAAAACCTGATGACGATGGCGCGTGAGAAGAACCCGAACGCCAAGATTGTGTGGGTCACGGGTATGATGGGTGTTACCTATCAGACGGAATTGACCGCCGCGGTGGCAGAACTCGGCGGCGCGCAGGGCGGCTATTTCTTCACCATCCTGCCCGAAGGCACAAGCGGCGGCGAGGGACACCCGAATGTTGCCCAACATCAGGCGGCGGCAGAGGTGCTCACAGCCTTCCTGCTGGAAAACTGCCTGCCTGCAAACTATAAGGCATCCTTCACCGATCGGGAAACGCTCAAGGCGACGATTGCCAATGCCAAAACAGTCAGCAATCCGTCGGCGGCACTGACTCAAGCCATCACCTTTGCGGAGATGGAGATCGCCTGCAACACGACCGATGCCTATCGCCTCGGCGTGCGCAAGGCGGCGCTGGAAAACGCGATGGACGGCAAGGTGGTCGGACTTAACCTGATGCCCGTGCAGGGTGTGACGCAGACGCCGACGACAGGCGACATTCACTACATCTGGCCCTATTACAACAACGCGGATTCTGTGACACTGTACAAGGGCGGCGAGGGTCACTACTGGCCGTATGTCCACACGGAATATGAGCAACTGCTGAATGTCAACACCACCCCGTACCTGACGGTAGATGCCTCGACAACGGCAGATTGGAATGTGCATATTGCCTACATCGACAAAAACGGCACCCGTCAGACGGTGACTGCTTCGCAGGCACACGGCAACGGCGCGGCAGACTTTGCGGCGAATCTCGCCCGCACGACCTATACCATCGATTTCGGCGGTTTTGTCAAGGCACAGGGTCATGCGGATGCAAACGGTTATGTTACCGTTGTCGGCTGTGACATCTATGTGGTCGGCGTGGCAGATACCTATGTACAACTGTATTCCTGCGCGTTCACAGCGGCCACGGCGGAACCCGATGCCCCCACGCAGATCACCGGTCAGTACAAGGTGACAAACGGCTTGTTGCAGTGCTTGCCCGTGAATATGACCGCAACCAAGCTACTCGCGGCAATGGACAACGCCGACTATCTGCAGATCGTGGATAAAAACGGCGCGGCGGCAGGCGAGACACTGGCAACAGGTATGAAACTGCAACTCGTCGTAAACGGCTCTGTCGTGGATGAAGCAATCATCGCGGTGTGCGGCGATGTCAACGGCGACGGTTTGATCAATACCATGGATGCCCGCGCGATGCTGGCGACCACGCTTCAGGGCGGCGCCTCACTGAATACCGCGGCAGGACTTGCCATGGATATCAACGGCGACGGCACCATCAATACCATGGATGTCCGTGTGCTTCTGAAAGGCTTTGTAGCATAAATATGGATAAAAGCACACCCGCGTTTTAGGCGGGTGTGTTTTTTTGTGTTCAGATACGGTGTCCGCGTAAGGGCATCTGTTCGGCATCTTGCTTTGCACTCTTTCGCCTTGTTTCAAGGTCGAAAAGGAATAACTTTTAGTTATCTTGACAGAAAACGATAAAAATGATATACTATACAATGGCAAAAATTGAAAAGGAGAGAATATCTATGAAACGAATTGCGACAAAGCTTCTCAGCATCCTGTGCGTTGCGGTGCTGGTTTGCTCGATGTTCGCCGTGGCGGCACCGTCGGTGTTTGCGCTTGCAGGTGCCACCAAGAGCGGCGACGGCAAAATTTATGCGTGGGGTTGCGATATGTCCCAGTGGAATGTCAACGGCGCCACCTATACCAATTACAGCCTGGTGGATTTTGCTAAGATGAAAGCGGATGGCTGTGATTTTGTCATCCTGCGTATCGGCGATCAAAAACCCACTTACGATCGCAAGGCAGACCCGACCTTTGTCACGCTGTATAACATGGCGCGTGCGGCGGGCATGCATGTCGGCGCGTATTACTATTGTTACAAAACCACGCGTGCAGGCGCGATCGACGATGCGAAGTGGTGCATCGACATTATGGAAAAGAATAACATGTATTTCGAGTACCCCATCTATTTCGATGTGGAGGCTGAGAATCAGGAAGGTCTGAGCACTTCCAAGCTGATCGATCTGTGCCTCGGTTGGTGCGAAACGATGGAAGCGGCGGGCTATTTCCCCGGTGTGTATTCGACGGCAGCCCATTCGCTGAATGAGTTGCAGGCATCGAGCAAGTTTAACTACGACACATGGGTGGCTCGTGTAAAGACTAACGGCACCGGCGCGCAGTTTGACCCGACAAAGGAAAATACATCATACAGCTCGAAATACGGTATGTGGCAGTACAAGTGGTACAACACCACAAAGACCCCCTCTTATGACGGCTCCTATTGGGTGGACTCCAACGGCAACTGCCCTCTGGACTGCAATGTCGCTTACCGCGATTACCCCACCATTATGCAGACCTACGGCTACAACAATGTCGTGAAAAAGCACACCGTCACCTTCGAGACCAACGGCGGCTCGGCGGTTGAACCCGTCAAGGTCAAGGACGGCGAAGGCTTCTCGGCACCTGCCGCACCGTCGAAATACGCGTTCAGCTTCGCGGGCTGGTATTGCAACCCCGAGCTGACCGACCCCTACACCTTCGGCTCGCCCGTGCCGTACGACTTCACCCTGTATGCGAAATGGGAGGAAGCGCATTGGGGTGCGCAGAACAACCTGATGCCCAATTCCCAGCAACTGAAGCTCAATCCGTTTGACGATCAGGGTGGCGCGATCTGGCCGTATTACAACAACGACTCGTACAGTTCGGTCACTTTATATAACGGTGCCGGCGAAGAGGGCGGCTGGACATGGCCGTCGGCGTATATGAGTTATGAAAACAGCTTTGACTGTGTCAACGATACCTACCTCTATGTCAAAAAGGACGGCACGGCACAGTTTAATGTTATGCTGACCTATCTGGATAAGGATGGCGCGGCACATGATCTGATGCTGTCGGATGTTGCCAAGCTTAATGGCACCGACTTCCCCGCAGGCTATCTGGAGGAATTCTACGATATCGGCGCGTATATCCGCAACCTCGGTCACGCACCGGCAAGCGGCAATGTCAAATTTACCCGTGTAACCTATTTCGTCATCGGTACGCGCGATTCCTATGTCAAGCTGTATGACCTGAAGTTTACGCAGAAGTTTGATCTGGCAGGTTCGTATGAAACGCTGTACAACAAGGATGCTCAGCAGATCGGCGGCACTGGTTCGTATACCTACAACGACGGCGTGCTGACGATGAATGCCGACAGCGATGCAGGTTACAGCGTCAAATTCACCCCGAATGCAAGCTTCAATCCCGCCGAACTTGCCAACCTGCTGATGGATGTCAATACCACCGCGCCGTTCAATGTGACGATGGAGCTGACCAATGCAAGCGGCGACGCAACAATCGAACTGCGCAATGAATTTTTCAATGTGTTCGGTCTGGAAACCGCTCCCGCGGCACTTCCCGCAGGCAATCACAAGGCGACCCTGTATTTGCGCGGCTATTATGAGTGGAACGGCGGTCTCCCTGCTGAGAGCACCATCAAGTCGGTGACAATCACTCTTGCAGGAAAAGGCACGCTGACGATGAATGCTCTGCAGGTTTCCCGTCTCAGCGACATCACCTATGTGAAGGACGGCGAGTATAACAGTGGTTCGCTTTCGGGACAACCCGATGACAAACTGCAAGGCGATGTCAACGGCGACGGCACACTCAGCACACAGGATGTGCGCATGATTATGTCAGCGACCGTCGGCGGCGACAATGTTCTCACTGAGGAGCAACTTGCTGTGGCAGATTACAACGGCGACGGCGTTGTGAACACGCAGGATGCCCGCGCTATGCTCAAAGCATTTACCCAATAAATTGCATGAAAGTCAAACGCCCGATGCACCTGCATCGGGCGTCTTCTTTTACGCAAAAGTGAGAGACAATTCGGCAATCTTGACAAAAGAAGCTGAAAAATGGTATAGTATATTAGAGAAAGACTCAAAAAAGGAGTGTGACACTTATGAAACGGTTTACAGGAAAAATCGTCAGCATTGTCTGCGCTTTGTGTCTGCTGTGTACAATGCTTGGTGTGTCGGCGTCTGCCATCAGCGGTGGCGGCGCGAAAGGCACCGGCAGTATCAAAGCGTGGGGCTGTGATATGTCGTTTTACAACACAGAGGGATCGACGAACTACGGACTTGTAGATTACGCCAAGATGAAGGCGGATGGCTGCGAGTTCGTGATTCTGCGTGTCGGTTATGAGGGAAGTCAATCCCGTGCCAATACGCTGGATACTTCGTTTGTCAAGCTGTATGAAATGGCGCGCGCGGCGGGCATGAAGGTCGGCGTGTATTTCTATGCGCTTGCGAAGGATTATGCGGGTGCGGTGGACGATGCCAAATGGTGCATCAGCATCTTTGAGAAATACAACATGTACTTCGATTACCCGATTTATTATGATGTGGAAGACCCCGGCAACTCCAGCCGTCCCAGCCACGAATCGCTGACCTCGTCACAAACGACATCGCTGTGCCTTGGCTGGGCAGAAACACTGGCGAATGCCGGTTATTTCCCCGGTGTGTACGCGGGGTATTATGTGCTGGCTGATCTGCAGTCGTCCTATACCAACAACTACGACACATGGATCGCGTCGGTGTTGAGTGCCACAAACGGCAATCAGTACAATCCTTGGTCGGATAAGCCCGAATTCCGTTCGCAATACGGTATGTGGCAGTATAAGTGGTACAATAAGGGCGGCACGCAGGTCTATAAAGGCGCCACCTGGAAGGATCAGTACGGCTATCCGCTGGACTGCAATGTGGCGTTCAAGGATTACCCGACCATTATGCAGACCTACGGCTACAACAATATGGTCACAAAGCACAAGGTCACCTTTGAAACCAACGGTGGTTCGGCAGTTGAGGCGGCGTATGTTGTAGACGGCAAAACGCTGTCCCAGCCGACCGCGCCGACAAAGTATGCGTTCAACTTCGCGGGTTGGTATTGCAACCCCGAACTGACCGACGCTTACGATTTCTCGTCACCTGTGCCGTACGACTTCACGCTGTACGCGAAATGGGAGGAAGCATACTGGGGTGCCAACACCAACCTGATGCCCAATTCTCAGCAGCTTCAGCTCAACGATTTCAACGGACAGGGCGCGATCTGGCCCTATTGGAACAACGATGAGTACAATTCCGTCACCTTCTACAACGGTGTGACCAACGACGAAAACTGGTCGTGGCCGTCGGCGTATATGACATACGAAAACAGCTTCGACTCGGTGGGTGACAGCTATCTGTATATCAAGAAGGACGGCAATTCCTATTTCAATGTCATACTGACCTATCTGGATAAGAACGGCGAAGCACGCGACCTGTATCTTTCGGATGTTGCCAACCTCACCGAGACAGACTTTGCCGCAGGATATCTGGAGGAGTTCTACAATGTCGGCTCCTATATCCGCAACCTCGGTCACGCACCTGCGAGCGGCAATATCAAATTCACCAAGGTGACCTATTTCATCATCGGATCGAAGGATTCCTACACAAGACTGTATGACCTTAAGCTGACGCAGAAGTTTGATTTGCCCAATGCCTATCATTCGCTGTATAACAAGGATGTTCAGCAACTCAGCGGCGCAGGCTCGTATACCTACAACGACGGCGTGCTGACGATGAATGCAGATACGGCCACTGGTTACAGTGTGAAATTCACGCCGAATGCAACCTTTAATCCTGCCGAGCTTGTGAACCTGTTGATGGATGTGAACGCGACAGCACCGTTTAATGTGACGATGGAGCTGACCGCCATCAACGGCGACGCGACGATGGAATATCGCAACGAGTTCTTCAACAACTTTAATCTGGATGCTGTACCCGACGCTCTTCCGGCGGGTCACCACATTGTGGATATGAACCTTCACGGCTATTATCAGTGGAACGGCGGCATTCCTGCTGAGAGTACGATCAAATCGGTGACGATTACTCTTGCAGGCAAGGGTACACTGACCTTGAAGGCGTTGCAGACCTCGCGCTATGAGAATATCACCTATGTCAATGACGGCGAATATGCCAATGGCTCGCTTTCGGGACAGCCTTCCGAAAAACTGCAAGGCGATGTCAACGGCGACGGCACGCTCAGCACACAGGATGTGCGCATGATTATGTCAGCGACCGTTGGCGGCGACAATGTTCTCACCGAGGAGCAACTCGCGGTGGCGGACTACAACGGCGACGGTGTCGTCAACACGCAGGATGCCCGCGCGATGCTCAAAGCATTCACGCAATAAACTGATATAAAAAGAGATCGGCGGTCTTTTAATAGACCGCCGATCTTTTATTGTGTTTTCACAGCCATTCTATCAAAGTATCCACTGCGTCGGCGGTCGTTGCCCACGAGGTCGCCAGACGGATGACCGTGCGCCCGTCCTCAAGACGCTCCCAGAAGCTGTAGTTGACCCGCTCGCCGAGATGACTAAGCTGGTCGTCGGTCAGGATGGGGAACAGCTGATTGGTCGGCGAATCGACATACAACTCATAGCCTTTGTCAAGCAGTGCCTTGCGGATGTTGGCGGCATGTTGAAGTGCCGACTTACCGATGCGTTCATACAGTCCGTCGGTGAACAACGCATCAAATTGCACGCCGATCAGGCGACCCTTGGCAAGAAGCGCGCCGTGCTGTTTGATGGTGGTCATAAAACGCGGCGGCGTGTTGTGCTTGGTAAACACCACTGCCTCGCCGCACAGCGCGCCGACCTTGGTGCCACCAATGTAAAACACATCGCACAGCGCCGCAAGATCCTGCAAGGAAACATCGCTTTGCGTGCACGCGAGCGCATATCCGAGGCGAGCACCGTCGAGATACAGCGGGATGCGGTATTGCTCGCACACCTCATGTAAAGCGGCAAGCTCTGCTTTGGTGTACAGCGTGCCGAATTCGGTGGGGTGGGAGATATACACCATCCCCGGAAACACCATGTGGTCGTGGTTGTCGTCGGCATAAAAGGTGGCAAGATATGCCGCGACATCCTCTGCGCACAGTTTACCGTCTGTGTGGGGCAGGGTCAGCACCTTGTGACCGCTGTATTCGATCGCGCCCGCTTCGTGAGCGGCGATGTGTCCCGTGTGTGCGGCAATCACACCTTCGGTCGCGTGGAGCATCGCGTCAATCACAATCTGATTGGTCTGCGTGCCGCCTGCCAAAAACCACACATCTGTATCCGTGCCGCAGGCGGCGCGGATTTTCTCTTTGGCGCTTGCTGTGTAGCGGTCGGTGCCGTAGCCCGACAGCGGTTCCATATTGGAGCGCACAAGGGCATCCAGCACCTGCGGGTGCGCGCCCTCGGAATAATCGTTGACAAAATATAACATTTGTCATTCCTCATTTCTTTTGAAATTGTTGACGCAAAAATGTATCCGCACCCCAAAAAATCACACAGCCGATACCGTAGCATACGATGTCAAACCACGCGAACGAGGTGCCAAGCAAGATGCGGAAAAACGCGATATCCCCGAGTCCGAGGAGTGTCACGAAATCGAAATACTGTGCAAATTCGACCGCCGCCGCAAACAGAAAGATCCACAGCGGCAACAAGCGGCATTGCTCAGGAAAAACAATGCGCACCAGACAGCACAGCAAAACCGTGACCAAAATATCGCCGCCGTAGGGTCTTATAAACGCATCTTTCACATAGAGGGCAATCAGCACCTCTGTAATTAACAACAGCAGTGATG
>JAZRTC010000018.1:0-4269 GCA_045651865.1 Acutalibacteraceae bacterium | reverse complement strand
CGTCTTCTAAACCAAAACGAAGTCTGAGAACCTTTTCTTCTCTGGGGGTAAGGGTATCAAGAACCTCTACAAGCTGCTCACGAAGAAGTGTGTGGGATGCAGCATCTGCAGGCGCAGGAGCATCATCATCAGGTATAAAGTCGCCAAGGTGGCTGTCTTCTTCTTCGCCGATAGGAGTTTCAAGAGAAACAGGCTCCTGAGCAACACGCATGATCTCGCGCACCTTCTCAATGGGCATATCCAGCTCTTCAGCAATCTCCTCAGCGGTCGGCTCGTGACCGTTTTTGTGAAGAAGCTGACTGCTGATCTTCTTGACTTTATTGATGGTTTCCACCATATGCACGGGAATACGGATGGTACGCGCCTGATCGGCAATCGCACGCGTGATCGCCTGACGGATCCACCAAGTTGCATAAGTCGAGAATTTAAAACCTTTGGTGTAGTCAAACTTCTCAACCGCTTTGATCAGACCAAGGTTACCTTCCTGAATCAGATCAAGGAACTGCATACCGCGTCCGACATAACGCTTGGCAATGCTGACGACCAGACGGAGGTTTGCTTCGGACAGACGCTTTTTCGCCTGCTCATCGTTGTTGCCGATGCGGATTGCCAGTTCGATCTCTTCCTCGGAAGTAAGAAGCGGCACGCGGCCGATTTCTTTGAGATACACCTTAACAGGATCATCCGTCGCCGCGGCATCGGACGATTCCGCTGTACCACCCTGTGCATCGGGTGTTTCGATGGTAAGGTCAATATCACCCAGCGAAACTTCAAGATCATCGATGATCTCAATGTTGTTCGCTTCAAGCGTCTCATACAGCTTGTCTACCTGCTCGGGATCAAAATCAAAATCCTCCATCGCATCCATAATTTCCTGCGTGGTGAGCTTGCCTTTTGCACGGCCCATTTCGATCAGATCACGAATCTGCATCTTTTTGTCTTTTTTGACGACAATGGGTTCCACATCGTCAATTTCTTCCTGCGTTCCTGCGATCGCTTCGCGAAGCGCCTCCTGAACGGTGGTCTCCTGATCGCCGTTTTTCATAGCCATAAAGCAACATCCTTTCTGTTTCGTATAACCGCTTTATTGTTTCATTTTTCGCATTTTCTCTAATAATATCCGAAGATCCTCATCGGACAGATCGGATACATCGTTCATCGATGACAACGATTTTTCCGAGCGGATGATATCAACATATTGCATAAGATCGGTCATGACCTCCGCGCGGGTCTGCGCGTTATGAAGCATCAGCGTGATATACGCCATTTCATCTTCATTAAACTCCGCCGCAAGAATCGGCAACTCCACGAGAAGCCCGCTTGAATGACGGGTAACAATACAGGAATACAACCGTCGGTTAAACGGTGTAATCATATCGGTATCGGGAAGCTCCGATGCAATTTTGGAAATGCGGTCAGGGTGTAGCAAAAGCGAACCGATCAAGGCTTCTTCCGCCGCTGCCGCCCGAACATGTTTCAACGCATCGGGATTGATACGCGAAATGATCTGTTCGGATTTTTTCACCTCTGAAGAAAGCTGTTCCCGTGATTGTTTGCGCTCTCGCTTTTTCAGAAGCGACTGAACTTGTTCCTGAATTGCCGATTTTGAGACCGACAACTCCTGTGACAGTCGAGAAATATACACATCGCGTTCCACGGCATTATGCAGAGATGCAATAATCTTGATGGCTTCGTTAAGATATTGCACTTTGCCGTCGGGTGTATCCACAAGATATCCCTGACGAAGTGTCAGCAACCGATATTCCACATCATTCGCAGAACGGTCTATCAACAATTTAAACGCTTCGGGCGGATGGTGTCGCAAAAACTCATCGGGGTCTTTCCCGTCGGGGATCCGCACCACGCGGACGCGAACGCCTGTATGGCGAAGCAATCCCATCGCTCTGTTAGCGCCCTTCTGACCCGCTTCGTCCGAGTCAAACACCAGAATCGCCTCATCGGCATAGCGGGCAATCAGATTGGCGTGATCTGCCGTAAACGAAGTGCCGAGTGCCGCCACCGCATTGGAAAACCCTGCCTGGTGAAGGGCGATGACATCCATATAGCCTTCGCACAAAATCAACTGTCTGCCGCTTTCTTTGGCAATGTTCAACGCAAACAGATTGTTGGTTTTCTTAAATACGGGTGTGTCACCCGTGTTCACATACTTCGGTTTGGAATCATCCAGCACGCGACCGCCGAATGCAATAACATTGCCGCGCACATCAATGATCGGCACCATCACACGGTTACGGAAGCTGTCATACAGATTCCCTTTCTGACTGCGTCTGACAAGCCACGCCAGAAGAAGCTCATCATCCCGATAGCCCTTTTCTTTCAGGTGTTTAAGCAACGCCGAAAAGCCATCGGGAGCATATCCCAGACCGAAACGACGGATCGTTTTATCCGAATAGCCGCGGCTGTAATAATACTCCAGCGCGTGCCGTCCTTCCGGTGTATACAGCATCGCGTGATAAAACCGTGCAGCATCGCGGTTTGCTTCCAGAATACGGCGGCGAAGCTTGCCTGCCGTATCATCCACATCGTGTCGCGGAAGCTCCATCCCGACGCGGTCGGCCAGAAAACGGATTGCATCCATATAATCCAGCCGTTCAATTTTTTTGACAAATGTGATCACATCGCCGCCGGATCCGCAACCGAAACAATAAAATGAATTGTTCTCGGGGTAGACCGTGAACGACGGTGTTTTTTCTCCGTGAAACGGACAGAGTCCTACACGCGTACGACCGCGCGGTCGTAGCGAAATGTACGATGACACAAGATCTTCAATGTTGTTGCGCCGTGTCAGTTCTTCAATAAAACTATCGGGTAATGCCATCGTATCCCTCCTTTTAAGTATTCAATATTCAATCAGGGGCGTTCGTGTTCGACCGACCATCCACGCGGAATAAACAGATCGTGATAAACGGCCAGCGCATAATTGTCACTCATACCGGACACATAATCACATGCGGCACGGCAAGCGCCGTCCGTCTCAAACACCCGATGATACTCCTCGGGAAGCTGATCGGGATGAGTGCTGAAATGCTCATATAAGCGGCGCACCAGTTCCTCGACCTTCCCCTCCTCCGCTTTCGCAATCGGGTTATAATACAGCGCATCATACATAAATTTATGAAGTTTATCAAACATAGCAAACATATCCTCGGGCATACCGATGGATTCATTGCCATGATCGATAATGGTTCCTACAAGCGTGTCCAGCCGTTCACTTCGGGTTTGTCCGAGTGCCTGACGGATATCCGCAGGAACATCCTCCTCACAAAGAATACCCGCACGCACCGCATCGTCCATATCGTGATGGATATAAGCAATCTGATCGGCATAACGGACAATCCGTCCTTCGGGGGTGGACGCTTCAGCACCCTTTGTGTGATGGAGTACGCCGTCGCGCACTTCCCATGTCAGGTTGAGTCCCTGTCCTTCTTTTTCAAGGTGTTCCACAACACGCACGCTTTGTTCGTAATGATGAAAACCACCTTCAAACACACTGTTCAGTGCGCGTTCACCCGCGTGACCGAACGGAGTATGACCAAGGTCGTGCGCCAGTGCAATCGCCTCTGTCAGGTCTTCGTTCAGCTGAAGGGCACGCGCCATCGTGCGCGCAATCTGTGAAACCTCAAGCGTATGTGTCAGGCGAGTGCGATAGTGATCGCCTGCGGGCGACAAAAACACCTGCGTTTTATGCTTCAGTCGACGGAACGCTTTGGAATGTAACACGCGATCACGATCCCGTTGAAACGCCGTGCGGTATTGCGACGGCTCTTCTGCACGGTCGCGACCTTTTGTGTTTGCCGAAAAGGTTGCATATTCTGATAAAAAACTATGTTCAGCTAACTCATACCGCTCGCGGATCGTCATTTCGCACACCTCCAAAACGGACTTACACATATATATACAATTCAAAACGGTGTTTTCCCTTTTAATTTTGCAAAAAAATTATGAATTTTGCAAAAAAGAATAAAAGTCTTCTCCGACAACCTCGCACGAAACCGAACCGGCCGTAGCATCGGCAAGTTCTTTATCCAGAGCAGGAATACAGTGCTTGCGGATATGAAAGCGGATCAGAACATCGTTTTCAAACACAGTATCATCGATAACGGCGCCGTGCGCACACAGCATAGGCTGTACACGACCATACTGTCCGTAATCACACGAAACCGTCACTTCATCGCAAAGAATGCGTTGCTCGATGCCTGCTGCTTTGACAGCGATCGAAGCGGCGTGACCGTAAGCCCGGACAAGTCC
>JAZRTC010000017.1:0-2042 GCA_045651865.1 Acutalibacteraceae bacterium | reverse complement strand
AGTTGAATTCGAGGAACGACAGACCGCGCTCCAGGCGTTGTTTGTAGCATTCGGCGGTGAGCATGCGGTTGACGCTGGAATGCGCACCGACATCGCGCAGAAGCTCGATGTAGTTGAGCTTCGTCAGCCAGTCGGCGTTGTTGACCATCAGGGCCTTGCCTTCGGAGAAATCAATAAAACGGCTCATCTGCTGTTTGAAGCATTCGCAGTTGTGGGCGATCGTCTCGGTGGTCATCATCTGACGCATATCGGTGCGGCCCGACGGGTCACCGATCATCGCTGTGCCGCCGCCGATGAGGGCGATGGGGCGGTTGCCCGCCATCTGCAGACGCTTCATCAGGCACAGTGCCATAAAGTGACCGACATGCAGGCTGTCTGCCGTCGGGTCGAAGCCGATGTAGAAGGTCGCCTTACCGTTGTTGATCATATCCTTGATCTCGTCCTCGTCGGTGACCTGCGCGATCAGTCCGCGCGCCACCAGCTCTTCGTATAATGTCATAAGAAATTGCCTCCTTAAGTTTTTGTGCAAAAATAAAAAAGCTCCCGTCCGATAAAGGACGAGAGAACATTCCCGTGGTACCACCTTTGTTCGTCGCAACGACGCGACCTCACATGCGCGGTAACGGGCGCTCCCGTCGCGGCCTACTGCGCTGAAAAAGCGGTTCGGTGCGAAGCTCAAAGGGGTATTCGCGAAGGATCTTTTGTGCGCCTCTCATCGACCGGCAACTTTCTGTTCAAAAGGATTTCCCCGCTACTTGTCCTTGTCATAGCCTGAATATTGCCGTTATTATAGCTTTTTTTAAGAGAAATGTCAAGAAGTCTTTGAATTTTGGTTGTAATTTTAAAAAAGATGTGTTAGAATAAAATGAAATTGTCTGTAAACAAGACAAAGGAGGACGACAAATATGAAACATCTTTTCAAGCGTGTGACAGCGTGCCTGCTGTGTATGGCATTGCTCGTCATCCCGATGCAACTGTCTCCCGTGACGGCATCGGCTCAAGCGGAGAAACCTGTTCTCGCGTACGTACCGCTCGATGACCGCCCCGTTGTGGTCGACCGTGTAATCTACGGTGCCGGCTCGGCAGGCTTTGACATCGTGCTTCCGCCCGACAAATCGTGGTATCAGACCCATCTTGATAACCAGCTTGTCAACAAGGACAATCCCGATACCAAGTATACCGACGAACGTCAGGTCGGTAACGGTGCGGCGATCATGGACTGGCTTGAAGAGATGGAGGCGGACGGCTGTAACTATTACATCATCCACCTCGATATGATGTTCTCGGGCGGTCTTGTCGGCTCACGTTATCCCGACACGCATTATGGCTCGGACGGCTTTTTGAACATTTCCGAACAGCTTGAGATCGCCGAGCGTCTTGTGACATTGTCGAACAACCCTGAGAACAAGGTGTATTTCGTCGACACCGTTGTTCGTCTGGCTTCGACCGGCGGCTTCAAAGGCTACGAGGTCGATATCTACAACGCTTTGCGTTCCTATGCAAAGAAAGAACGTTGGGTGCTGAATAAAGACAACTGGTACAACTTGTCCTACGAGTCGGCTTGCAGCACGGTGGATGCCATCTGGGAATTCTATCCGCGTAGCACCTCTTGGTCTGATATTCCATACAGCGCTCCGCTGACGGATGAAATCGTCAAGTTGTACCATCTGGCGCGTCATCGCAAGCTTCGCTTGATCAACTATATGATGGAGTATGCGCGCAATTCGTTCTACATCATCGGTGTTGACGATGCCAGCCCCCAAAACACCATCCAGTCCAACGATATTAATTTCATTGAGGCGCGTATGGAAGGCCTCGGCATTGACTATGCGTTGTTTGCGGATACCGACTCGGCAGGCTTGATGGCGCTGTCCCGTCTTACCACCGATTATTATAACGATACGCAGATCCCCGTCAAAGTCCGTTACTACGGCGGCATGGCGGATCAGCCTGCGGATGATTACGACATCGGCACTCTGCGCACCAACGTGCAGTCGCACGTGGAATGTGCCAACGGTGTTGTGACGAGCGGCACCGGTAAG
>JAZRTC010000016.1:0-2162 GCA_045651865.1 Acutalibacteraceae bacterium | reverse complement strand
CCAGTTGGATGAGGACTCCTTTGAGGTGGATGGTACGTTGAGCATCGGTGAGTTGGAAGAACTACTGGACACCGAATTGCCCGAGGGTGATTACGACACAGTCGCCGGATTCATTTTGGACCAGTTAGGTCATATTCCCGAAGAGGGCGAAGAAGCCGCTATTCAATTCGAAAACCTAACCTTTACGGTGCAGGAAATGGATGAATTACGCATCGAAAACATTCTTGTGGAACGAAACACCGTTGAAGAAGGCGAAGACAAAGATGACTAACCCAAATGCCGTCGGATGCTCTCCGACGGCATTTGATTAAAATGGAGGTGTACAGTATGCCGGAGAACTATCAAAAACTGTTAGATAAGGAATTAGACCGCATCCGCGACTCGAATTCCAAACCCCGTCTCCTTCTGCATGTGTGCTGTGCTCCCTGCTCAAGTTATGTTCTGGAATATCTCAATCATTATTTCGACATCACCGTCCTTTTCTACAACCCGAACATATCTCCAGAAAGCGAATATCGTTATCGCGCTGATGAGCTGACTCGATTGACTCAAGAGATGGCTTTTGAGAACAAAATATCCACTCGCATTGAACAATACGATGCTGCTCCTTTTCTTACTATCGCCAAAGGTCTGGAGGATGAACCTGAAGGCGGCGCGCGATGCACCGCTTGCTATCGACTGAGATTGTCAAGGACAGCACAAATCGCCGCAGAAGATGGCTACGATTACTTCACTACCACCTTATCTATCAGTCCTTTAAAGGATGCTGTACGCCTCAACGCTATTGGCAAAGAGCTTTCAGCAGAATATGGTGTCCCCTACTTGTACTCTGATTTCAAAAAGCGTGAAGGGTATAAACGCTCAATCCAGCTCTCTGCCGAGCATCATCTCTACAGACAGGATTACTGTGGCTGTGCCTATTCCAAAGCAGAAGCTCAACGACGGAAAGAAAGTAAAAATTGATATTGCAAATCCGCTGGATGTGTGTTATACTCATCCACGATACGCAGGCGTGGTGGAATGGCAGACACGTCGGTCTTAGGAGCCGATGCTTTACGCGTGCGGGTTCAAGTCCCGCCGCCTGCACCAAGATAAAGGAGTAGCCATATGGCTACTCCTTTATCTTATTGAAGACTGTTGATTTAAACCGAAAAGTGTGGTAGTATAATTATAACATCCATCGGAGGTGCTGTATGAAAGTATTTCAAAAACCAAAAGACCGCGATTTTGTCATTTTAAATCTTTCCGATCCGCAGATGAACGGCTTCGAATGGGCGGATGATCATCCATACTCCCCCATTCTTAAATACACCATCGATCAGCTGATACAGCACAATAAGCCGGATCTTATCACCGTCACCGGCGATATGGCTTACCCCGGTGACTACGAATCCTACGAGCTGTTCGCCCGGTTGCTGGACGGATACGGCATCCCCTGGACCATCGTTTGGGGCAATCACGATCATCAAAGCGGTATTGAGCCAATTTTGAAAGCTGCCGAACTGTTCAAAAAGCACCCACTCTGCCAGTTTGAGGACGGAGACCCTGCCTTTGGAAACGGCAACTACATCTTAGGCATCTTCAATGATGACAAGCCCATCACCGCACTGTTTATGATTGATTCCCACAACTCCATCGAAACTACTATGCCCGACGGCGAGCGGCGATGGGTATACGATAAACTGTGGCCCGATCAGTTGGTTTGGATCAATGAGCAAGCAAAGCTTCTGAAGAAAAACGGCTATACGGACGCCATCATGATGATGCATATGCCGATGTACTGCTATCGGAAAGCGGCAAAAATCGCCTTCCCTGACGGCCGTGGCGGCGACTCCGCCATTTACGGACAACAACACGAGCTGATCGCCAGTCATCCCTTCGAGGATAACGCATTCCCCTATATCAAAGAAAATGGTTTGATCACACACGTTTTGGTCGGCCACGACCATTGCAATAATTTTATGATCGATTATGAAGGTGTCAAGTTGATGTTTGCCTGCAAGACAGGCCCCGGCTGCTATTGGCAGGAGAAAATGAACGGTGGCACCATTATCACCATCGGTGACGATGGCATTAAAGACACATACCACGAATTCGTGGACGTATCGCACCTAACAGAGCGCAAAAACATTCACGAATTCAGCTATACTTGGGACACATAA
>JAZRTC010000015.1:0-9225 GCA_045651865.1 Acutalibacteraceae bacterium | reverse complement strand
CATCTCGTGGACGGTCGCCGTTTGATGGTTTCGATGGGTTCTCCCGAAATGATTTTGTCCTTCTGCACGAACGGCCCTACCGAAAAAGCAGAAGAAATCTGCCAACAGCTTGGCGAACGCGCTCTTCGCGTGCTGGCAGTTGCCTATAAATTTGTAGACGAACTCACCGCTTCCGAGCTTGATCCGTCGCAGGAAAACGATATGTTCTTTGCCGGTCTGATCGGTCTTGCCGATCAGGCGCGAGAAGAGTCTGTTCACGCGATCAAAGAATGCACGCAAAGCGGCATTATCACCGTGATGATGACGGGTGATAACGAATCCACTGCATTTGCTGTGGGTCGTCAGCTTGGCATCCTTGAAAGCGAAGATCAAGTGCTCACGGGCGAGGAACTGCGCAAAATGGACAAAGCGGAGCTGGACGCTTCGGTCGGTTTGTACCGTGCGTTTGCGCGTATTCTGCCCGAAGAAAAAGAACGCATCATCAAAGCGTGGCAGGCACGCGGTGCGGTTGTGGCATCGACCGGTAACTGCCTTGAGGATGTTCCTGCCTTGCAAAGTGCGGACATCGGCTGTGCCACCGGTGCCGCCGATTGTGATATGACCCGCAATGAATCCGACCTGACTTTGTATGATAACAGCTTTGCAACACTGGTCGAAGCACTCAAGCACGCCCGCGGTATCTACGCGAATATCCGCAAGGTGCTTCAATATGTGTTGTCCTGCTCGTTTGCACTGATCATCACATCGTTGCTGACGCTGATTGCTTACGGACAGTTCCCCTTCTCGCCTCTTGCAATGGTACTGTACTCGATTTTCGGTGTGCTTTGCTCGCTGGCGATTTCGTATGAATCGGGTGACCGCCATTCGCTGAACGAAAAGCCGCGCCGCGGTCTTGCCAGACTGATCCCGACCTCCGCATGGATCGAAACGCTGTGGCAAGGTGCGCTCTCGGGCATCTGCGCGTATCTTGCATTTGACGCAGGTCGTGCGGGCGCGGACATCGGCGGTGACACTACGGCGATCACAACATTCGGTATGACCACTGCGTTTATCACGCTGGTGCTGTCGCGCCTGTGGCTGATGCTGACCACCCACCGCCACGATCCCGATCGTCCTAAGGTCGCCAACCGTGTGATGCCGACCGTGTTGATCGTCTGCCTCGCGTTGACGGCAGTTGTGGCGTTTGTCCCGATCGTTCGCCATTATTTCGGACTGACAGCCGTCAGCAGTTCCAACTGGATCCTTGCGCTGATTCTGTCCATCATCACGCCCGCAGTCGTGATTGTGGTTCGCTTTGTCACGCAGATCATTGCCACTGTTAAAACAAACGATAACGCATAAAATTTACGCAACAGCCCTGCCCTGTGCAGGGCTGTCAAACTATGGAGGTGAACACACCGTGTTTGCACGAATGAACAGCATGGGGCTTCTTGGAGTCAACGGCTTTCGCGTGACCGTAGAAGCCGATCTTTCGGGAGGTCTGCCCGGATTTGATGTGGTGGGTCTTCCCGGTTCGGCGGTGCGCGAGTCGCGCGACCGCGTCCGTGCGGCTTTGAAAAATTGCGGGTTCGATTATCCCGTCAGCCGCATCACCATCAATCTCGCTCCCGCTGATATCCGCAAGGAAGGCTCTGTGTACGACCTGCCGCTTCTGATGGCTATTTTGCAAGCGACCTCACAGTTATCTTTTCCGCTTGATGATGCCGCGTTTATCGGTGAACTTTCGCTGACGGGCGAGCTTCGTCCGATCCGCGGTGTACTGCCGATGGTCATTGCCGCAAGAGACAGCGGACTTCGCCGCGTGTTTCTCCCGAAAGATAATGCGGCGGAAGGTGCGGTCGTGGACGGTATTGAGGTGTATCCCGTAGAAAGTGTCCCTGCACTGACCGCTCATCTGAGCGGCGCTTATCCCATTGCGCCCGCTGTTTATACTCCTCCTGCCATTGTGAACGAACAGCATCAGCCCGATTTTGCCGAAGTGATGGGTCAGCAAGCCGCCCGACGCGCCATGGAGGTTGCCGCCGCAGGTGATCACAACCTGCTCCTGATCGGCCCTCCCGGTTCGGGCAAAAGCATGCTGGCAAAACGCCTTCCCTCCATCCTGCCCGATATGACGGCAGAAGAAGCGCTGGAAGCTACGAAAATTCACTCCATCGCGGGCACGCTGACAGGCGGTGTGGGACTGCTTCGTGACCGCCCGTTCCGCGCACCGCATCACAACATTTCCACAGCAGGACTGACAGGCGGCGGTACGGTGCCGCATCCGGGCGAGGTGTCTCTTGCACACCACGGTGTGCTCTTTTTGGATGAACTTCCTGAATTTTCGCGCACGGCGATGGAAAGCCTGCGTCAACCGCTGGAAGATGAATGTGTGACCATATCCCGTGTGCAGGCGTCGCTCACCTACCCTTGCTCGTTTATGTTGGTAGCGGCAATGAACCCCTGTCCGTGTGGCTTTTTCGGACACCCGACCAAGCCGTGTACCTGCTCGCCGAAGGCGGCATCAAGCTATTTATCCCGTATTTCGGGGCCGCTTCTCGACCGCATTGATATTCACATCGAAGTACCGCCTGTGGAATTCGATAAGCTCAACGCTTCGGAAAAAGCGGAAAGCTCCGCTGAGATCCGCGCCCGTGTTAACAAAGCGCGTGCAATTCAGCAACGCCGCTTTGCAGGAACGGGTATTCTCAGCAACGCACACATCCCTGCGGGAAAACTGAAAGAATACTGCGTGCTGACCGAAGGTGCTTCGGCAATGCTCCGCATTGCGTTTGACAAGATGGGACTTTCCGCAAGAGCGTATGACCGACTGCTGAAGCTCTCAAGAACCATTGCCGATCTCGACGAAAGCGAACAGATCGACAAAAAGCATATCGGCGAAGCACTGCAATATCGCAGTCTTGACCGCAAATACTGGGAACGGTAAATAAAAAAAGAAGTCTTGCACAGCAAGACTTCTTTTTTTATTTAAACAACACAGGTACAAACAGCAGGCATGCTATCAGCACAAGGCCGAGTACAATGCGATACCAGCCGAACACCTTGAAATCGTGTTTTTTGATGAAGTTCATCAAAAAGCGGATTGCCAGCACCGATACACCAAACGAAACGATCGTTGCCACTGCCAGCGCAAGCCATTCCGAACCGAGGATGGTCACATCCTCAAACAACATCTTATACAGCAACTTCAGGAGCTTCAGACCGCTGGCACCGAGCATCACGGGGATCGCCATAAAGAACGAAAACTCCGCCGCTACCGTGCGGGATGTACCAAGCAGAGTTGCGCCGAGAATCGTCGATCCCGAGCGGGAAGTACCGGGAATCAGCGCAAGCATCTGGAACGCGCCAATGCCCAGAGCGGTCTTATAGCTCATTTTATCGAGATCGGTTGTGCGAAGCTTCATCTGCACACTTTCGATCACGATAAACGCAATACCGTACAAAATCAGTGTCGTTGCGATCACACCGACCTCCACGAGTACATTGCTCTGAAAGAGATCGTTCATCCAGTCGTCAATAAGCAGACCGAGGATCGCCGCAGGAACACTGGCAATCAGCACCTTACCCCACAAGCGCAGGGTGTTGCGGTTCTCTTCCTTGGATTTCGCTTTGGAAAACGGATTGAGCTTTTTGAAATACAGCAGCACAACCGCCATAATGGAGCCGAGCTGAATGACAACCTCAAACATTTCCTTGAAATCATCACCGATTGCCATCGGCCACAACGCATCCAACAGCTTCAGATGCCCTGTACTGCTGATCGGAAGCCATTCGGTGATGCCCTGCACAATGCCTTGTACAATGGATTGTAAAATCAGAATGAAGGTATCCATTCGATCACCTTACAGATCAGTTTCGTTGAGAAGGTCACGCAGAAGAATCACTTCGTCTGCCGACAGCGTGCAACCCTTACCCATTTTGGCGTGCTCGGGAGCCCAGTCGCGGATATCATATTTCGGTGCACGGTCGTTCCAGCTGATCAGGTTCAGCTCTTTCGTCCAACCGGAGGGAGACTGCGAAAGAACGCCGAGTTCTTTTACGATTTCATACTTCAGTTCTGCCATAACAACAACTCCTTATACTATATGCGGAAGTCCGCTGATTTATGAATTTGAGGAAGGAATGGACTTTCCGAGCTCCTTAAGATCGGAAAGCAACGATTCCATATGTACATCGCCTGCTTTGCGGTTGGCAACATTGCCCTCCCGCACCTTCTCCACTTTGCCCTTAAGCTCCGACAGGAAGGTGTCCAGCTCAGCAATGCACTCACTGCTCTTCTGATGCGCGGCATCAAGATACGATGCACTGACAACACGCGCTTCAACAACAAGACGGCTGACATCGCCGACAACCGCTGCATAACGAGCATTCTGCTCCTTGAGAAGTGCAACCTGATTCTCAAGTTCACGGTTGCGAGCAAGTGCTTGCTCAAGCTTTGCCGCATCCGATGTCACCTGTTCGGCTGTTGCCGACTGCTCACGAAGCTGCAACAACTCCGCTTTATAAATCTGGGCAAGTGCCGTCAGCTTTTCAACCTGCTCGCGAAGCTGGGTGTTTTCCGCCTCAAGCTGTTCTTCACGCGACACGCGTTCGCTTGCCGCGGCGCGCTCTGCCTCAAGAGCTTGCTCTGCTTCCAGGCGCAAAGTCTCCGCTTCCTTCAGCTGTTCGGCATGCGTAGTCTGAAGATTGTCGATATACTGGAGCACATCCTGTTTATTAAAGCCACGCAGGGAAACACGGAAAAATCCGTTTTCTGCCATGTTTCTCATCCTTTCTCACCGTCTGATTACAGACATAGGTACTCATATTAGGTAGTATAGCACACCTTTTTTAAAAAGACAACTACATAAATATATAATATTTCAATCAAGAAATACCATCGTTTTTATGTAAAACGCAAAAAAACCGCCGTCTGTAATCCACAGACAGCGGTTTTTTCAGAGTGTTATTCCTCTGCACCGATCCGTTGACGGAACAGAAGCGAGATGCACCAGACACCTGCAATCGCCACCAATGTGTAAATGATGCGCGCAAACAAGCCGTCCATGCCACCGCCGATCCATGCCACGAGATCAAACTGAAACAGTCCGATGCTCCCCCAGTTCAGAGCACCGATAATGACCAGCAACAGTGCGATACGATCCAGAAACATACGGGATTCCTCCTTTATTCTATGGGGATATCCTTAGTATGCTGCTGTGAACCGCATTTATACAAGCAACGATAAAAGTTCTTTGAACGAACGGACCGTGTAAGTCGGTGTGATATCTGACACAGGCAGATCACCGTGCGGCGCAAACCAGCAGGTGTCAATCCCCGACAGCATACCGCCGCGGATATCGGAGGTCAGCGAATCGCCTATGATAAGCAGATCGCGTTTGTCGGGATTGCCGAGTGCCGACAGCACCGCATCAAAAAAGACGGGTGACGGTTTGTCTGCGCCGATTTCCTGCGAAATAAACACGCCGTTGAGAAACGGCAACAAGCCGCTGTCAGCGAGTCGTGTGTGCTGTACACTTGCTGTGCCGTTGGTGATGATGCAGATGCGATAGCGCTGTGAAAGCACTTGCACAAGTTCCAAGGCGCCGTCCAGCAAAAAGCCGCGAGTGCCGAGTGTCTGCATATACTGCTCGTTAAATGCCGCCGCATCGATTCCGACAGCGCCGATGAATTCAAACAGTTCCTCAAAACGCTGAACCTTCAGTCGTTTGCGCAGGATCTCCCCTCTTTCCAGCTGTTGCCACAGCAAGCGGTTGATCTCGTGATACGCGTTTTGAATATCCGCTGTCATATCAATCCCGTATTTGGCCAATGTATCGGACAGCGCAAAACCTTCCGAGCGGCAGAAATCGAGCAGTGTCTCATCGGCATCCATCAACAAAGTGGTGTATGTCATAAAGCACCTCACATTTCAAAGAACGAGATCTGGCTGGATTGTGGCAGATCACCGATTGCGCCGAGTTCACGCAGCGATTCGACGATTGCCTTGGAAATGCCCGTGCGCTCTTGCAACTCATCCACCGAGAAGTACGGTTCGCCGTCACGGCCGCTCATCAGACCCTCTGCCGCGGCGCCGCCCAGACCGTTGATGGAGCTGAACGGCAAACGCAAAGCGCCGTCTTCGAGCAGATACTTACGGGCGTGAGATTTATACAGATCCACAGGCAGGAATTTGATGCCGCGAAGCATCGCTTCGTACACAACATGCATCATATCGGCAAGTGCCTGCTCTTTTGCGCTCGCGTCACGACCGCGGGAGCGGATTTCATCCATCGTATATTTGACCTTTTCGATACCCGCCTGCACGATTGCCGCGTCCATATCTTCGCCGCGGACGGTGAAATATGCCGCGTAATACGCTTCGGGACGATGTACCTTATACCAGCCGACACGCAAAGCACCAATGCAATAGGCGGCGGCGTGCGCTTTGGGGAACATATACTTGATCTTCATACACGAGTCGATGTACCACTGCTCGACACCGCACGCTTTCATCGCTTCAAAATGCTCCTCGGTAAGCAGTTTGGTTGCATTACCCTTACGCACGATCTCCATAATTTTAAACGCCATTTTCGGCTCAAGACCTTTTTGCATCAGGTAAACCATGATGTTATCACGGGTACCGATAACCTCCGAAATGGTGCAGGTGCCATTTTTGATGAGCTCCTGCGCATTGCCGAGCCACACATCCGTACCGTGGGACAGACCCGAGATTTGCAACAAGTCTGCAAAGTTTTTGGGCTTGGATTCCACGAGCATCTGACGGACAAACGGCGTACCCATTTCGGGCAGTGTCAGTGTACCTGTATTACAGCCGAGCTGTTCCTCCGTGAGTCCCAAAGGTTCGGGTGAAGTGAACAAGCGGTATACATCGGGATCGGACATCGTGACATCCATCACGGGGATGCCGCTGAATTCCTCCAGATATTTGTATGTCGTCGGGATAACATGGCCGAGGTTATCCAGCTTCAGGATGGTATCGTGGATGGAATGGAAATCAAAGTGCGTGGTGATAACTTCGGAGTTGGGGTCATCGGCAGGATGCTGAACAGGTGTAAAATCCTCGGCTTCGTAGTCGTTGGGCACAACGACCATACCGCCGGGATGCTGACCCGTGGTGCGCTTGACACCCGTGCAACCGAGAGCAAGACGGGTGCGCTCCGCATTGCTGAACACCAAGCCGCGTTCTTCTTCGTACTTTTTGACATAACCAAACGCGGTTTTATCTGCCACCGTTGAGATCGTTCCTGCTTTAAACACATGGTTCGGCGGGAACAAGGTTTCCGTATAACGGTGAGCGCGGGTCTGGTATTCGTCAGCGAAGTTCAAGTCAATATCCGGTGCTTTGTCACCGTCGAAACCGAGGAAGGTTTCAAACGGGATTTCGTGACCGTCACGGTCAAGCGGCGCACCGCACTGCGGGCAGATTTTTTCGGGAAGGTCAAAGCCTGAGCCAACCTCACCTTTGGTGAAGAACTCGGAATATTTGCACTGCTTACACACATAGTGCGGTGCCAGCGGGTTTACCTCGGAAATACCCGACATATGCGCAACAAAGGACGAACCGACCGATCCACGCGAGCCGACCAGATAGCCGTTTTCGTTGGAGTTTTGCACCAGCTTCTGTGCGATCATATACAGAACGGCAAAGCCGTGCTTCACGATTGAAGTCAGCTCGCGATCAAGGCGGGCACGCACGATTTCGGGAAGCGGATCGCCGTATTTTGCTTTGGCACGGCTCCAGGTAATCTCCTGCAGTTCTTCATCCGCGCCATCGATGCGAGGCGAATAGGTGCCTTTGGGAATCGGGAGAATGCTCTCGATGCGATCGGCAATGAGATTGGTGTTTTCGACCACGACCTCATATGCCTTTTCCTTGCCCAGATAGGCAAATTCCGCGAGCATTTCTTCGGTATTGCGGAAATACAGCGGGGCTTGTTGATCGGCATCACCAAAGCCCTGCACACCCTGCAGGATGCGGCGGAACTCCTCATCCTCGGGATCCATAAAGTGGACATCGCAGGTGGCGCAAACGGGAATATTCAGCTTATCGCCGATGCGCACAATGGTGCGGTTGAAATCCTTGAGCTGTTCTTCGTCACGCGCTGTGCCGTTGCGCACCATAAACGCGTTGTTGCCAAGCGGCTGGATTTCGAGAAAATCGTAAAATCGCGCAATATCGCACAATTCTCCCCAGCCGCGCCCTTGCATCACGGCTTCAAACAACTCGCCCTGCTCACAGGCAGAACCGAGGATCAAGCCTTCGCGATGCTCCATCAGCTTGGAACGGGTGATGCGCGGACGCTTGTGATAATTCTTAAGATGCGACCAGGAAATGAGTTTATACAGATTTTTAAGTCCTGTTAAATTTTGTGCCAGAATGATCAGGTGGTAAGGCTTAACACCCTTCATATCGCCACCCTTAAGACCTGTATTGATCTGTGACACGCGCTCAATCTCACGCTGTTCCTTCATATCCACAATCAGCTTCAGATAAATCTGTGCCAACACGCGGGCATCGTCACACGCGCGGTGATGATTGAACGGCGGAAGCTGTAAAGCCTTGGCAACCGTGTCAAGTTTGTGGTTTTTCAGATTGGGATAGAGCGCGCGGGCGATCGGCACGGTATCCACCGATGTAAACGGGTACGGCAGATCGCTGCGCTCGGCGGCTTTTTTGACAAAGCCTGTATCAAACGGTGCGTTATGTGCAACGAGCACCTTACAATCTCCGCAGAATTCATAGAAACGGCAAAGTGCGTCATCCTCTTTCGGCGCGCCCTTGACCATGTCGTTGGTGATGCCCGTAAGCTCGGTGATTTTTGCCGAAATGGGCATACCGGGATCGACGAATGTGTTGAACTCCTCGACCACTTCCCCGTTTCTGACGCGCACGGCACCAATCTCGGTGATGCGGTCGTTTTGCTGAGAAAGACCCGTCGTTTCCAGATCAAAGACGATACACTCATCTTCAAGCAGACAATCGGCATCACCCGCCACAACGGGAATGAGATCGTTGACATAATATGCTTCAACACCGTAGAGAATTTTGATGTCTTTGCCGTCTTTTGCCAGCTTCGCGGCAGTATTCATCGCGTCGGGGAATGCCTGCACAACACCGTGGTCAGTGATAGCCACAGCAGGATGTCCCCACTCAGCGGCGCGCTTGACAAGATCGCTCGCTTCAGACACGGCGTCCATTGAGGACATTTTGGTGTGCATATG
>JAZRTC010000014.1:0-32814 GCA_045651865.1 Acutalibacteraceae bacterium | reverse complement strand
GTATGGGGGACAAGCTTGCCGTCAATCGTGGAGAAGGCGCCCGCATTGCATTGGTCCACCGCGTAGGAAGCAAGCGGAGTGTCGGAGTCTTCGTCTTGCTTGGTAAGCGGAATCTCGATCAATCGGAAATCGCCGATATTCGGTTTGCCGCGGAACACAACGAGAATGCCGTTTGGCGTAAAGCCGAAGTCGGCGGTCTTGCCGTCGCGAAGCAATGCGGCGAGTTCCTCGTTTGTATACCCGTTGATCGTGTTGCGGATCTCCTGTCCCTTTTCGGCGGTCAGGTTGGCATCGTCCCACAAAGCCAGCCATTTGTCACGGAAGGTGTTCAGGAAGTAGTCGTCCATCGTGAACAGGCTTTCGGGGTTGACGGTGTAGCCGTTGCCGGGGGCAAGACAAGCCGTGAACGCGACATTGACGGCTTCGCCTTCGGGAGGAGTCACGGTGCCGTCAAACAATACCGAGATCAGCGTGCCGTCGTTATAGTTGACAGCGAAGTACAGGTCGATGGCGCTGCCGCGCGGATAGTCTCGTTGCAGGTGATACAGCTTTTCTTCGATATTGTTTTTAAGGAAGGTGTTGAGAATCTCAAAATCTTGTGTATCGCTTTCCAACACGGGATAGATCACGCGGACATTCTCGTTGGTATCGGGTAAGACGGCGCCTCCGATCGTATAAGGGGCGGTGGCGGCAACCAACGGCGTCGTCGCCGTGCCGTTTTCAATGGCAAAGTCCACCCATACCTTGTAGGAAGTCGCCTCGCCGTGGATGCCGATGGTGCTTTCAAAGCGGTAGATGCCGTTTTCGGAAAGATTATATCCCGTGAGGTTGTACGCTTTGTCAGCGTGCTGATAGGGAGCGAGCATCAGTCCGATGGCGGAAAAGCCGCTGTTTTTGACAAGGTTGGTGTCAATCAGCCGTCCGTCTTCAAGGCGGTACAGGCGGAAACTTTCGCCGTACATGAGTTCCTTGCTTGTATCATTTTGCCAGCGGATGGTAAGGGTCGGTTGTTCGGCGGACAGATCCAGTTCTTTCATCACCACCGATACGCCATCCAGCTCACTGCCTGCGCCAATGCTGTCGGGCGATTTATCGCGTTTGATCGGGTCGGTGAGGAAACACACGGTCACGGCAATGCACGCGATCAGCGCCAGCAACACCAGCCAGAATGCAGGCTTTTTGTAGTTCAGCGCATTTTTGATGCGTGCTTTCACGCCCGATTCACCGAAGGCGAGCGGGCAGGCGGTGACGAATTTTTGCTTCGCACTGCAGTGGAGCAATGCCTCGGTATAGGCGGCGGTATCTTCCTTATTCAGGTCGCGGATGACCTTTTCGTCGCACGCCAGCTCAATATCACGGCACAGGAAAATGTACGCGACCCACAGGAGCGGGTTGAACCAGTACACAGTCAACAGCGCAAAGCCGAGCGGCTTCCACAAATGGTCAAGTCTCTTGAGGTGTGCGCGCTCATGCGCCAGCACATAGGCGCGGTCGGCGTCCGACAGCGACGAGGGCAGAAAGATCTGCGGGCGGATCATCCCGAAGATAAACGGGGTAGCGATGTCGTCGCACAGATACGCGCGGGATTCAAGCGGGATGCGGATGCGCACCTTGCGGTATACACGGATGTAACTGATCACGGCGTAAATCAGCATCGCTATCACGCCGAGAATCCACACATTCGCCGCGACGGCGGCAATGACCTGCATCGGGTTGACGCTGTCGCCGGGGTTGGGTGCCAGACTTTCCGACAGCGCGGGATTGACCGCTTCGTTCACAATGGGAATACCGCTGTCAATCGACGGCGAGGGGGAAAAGAGGATTTCCTGTGGGATAGGCTCGGCACTCGGCACAAGGCTCAGCACGCTTTCAAACGAAATCGGGCAGAGAAGACGCACCGCCACGATTGCCCACAGCAGACAAATCAAGGCTTTCGGCGCTTTTTTGAATACAACACGCACCAGCAGTACCGCCAGCACCAGCCAGCTTGCCGTGATGCTCATATTCAGCAGATGTAAAAACAATGCCTCCATACTTATCCCTCCTTGTAGCGGTCGATCATCGCCTGAAGCTCTTTCACTTCTTCGGGAGATAGTTTTTTGCCCGCCGTGAATGCGGCAAAAAACGCAGGAAGCGAGCCGTCAAACGATTCTTCCACAAATTCCTGGCTTTGGCGGGAGTAAAACTCCTCGCGTGTCAGCACCGCCGAGACGGTGCCGTTTTCATTTTTGAAAATACCGCGGGTACACAGCTTGCGAAGCACCGTGTAGGTGGTCGGCTTTTTCCATTGCAACGCCGCTTCACACAGCCTCACAAGTTCTCCCGAGGGGAGCGGTTCGTGCTCCCAGACGATATCGGCAAAACGCGCTTCAACAGCGCCGAGTCTGTAATCCGACATAATGCAACCTCCTTTTGGGTTTATAGAAGATAAACCCCTCATCTAAAGTTTACACAATATAAACCGATTTGTCAAGCGGGTTATACGAAAAAATGTGCTGTATGTGAAGGGGCTTTTCAAAACGATTTTTTTCTTGCATATTGTGACGGAATGTGATATACTGAACAGGATAAGGTAAAAAGAAAGGAGCGGATCCTGTGAAACAGATTATTCGGTTCGTCGTGTGTCTGACGGTCATGTTGGTGGCAATCAGCGCGTTTGCATCCTGCTCTCCGAATAACGGTAATGAGGATACCGTCACGACCACAACGCAAACAACAACCACACTTTCCACCACGACAACGCAACACGGCAGTCTGGCGGCAAGTGATGTGATCGTACGATCGGGCCCCGGTCTGGATTACGATGCGATCGGCGGCATCACCTACGACGAGGATGTCATCATTCTCGGCAGAGAGGGTGACTGGTACCGTATTCAGTTTGGTGATCAGGTCGGCTATATCAGCGCACAGTATGTGGATGTGGACGATGCCCCCAATGCGTCGGAGATGGTCGAAGGTCTGAAAACGACTTCTGCGACGAAGAAGGTTGAAACGACGGTGAATCCCGCCAGCTCGACCACCAGATCAAAAATGACGACAACAACAACAGTCAAGTCAGGCGCAACAACGGCCACGGGCAATAACGCTGTCACGACCACGACGGGAACGGGTGCCGTTACCACGACCACGAACAGCGGCGAGGGCATTCCGATCGTAGATGGAATTCCCGAGGATGTCGTGATTGACGATTTTTAAATTCTAACAGCAAAGAGGGATAAACACTATGTCCGGACATTCCAAGTGGAACAATATTAAGCGTAAAAAAGAAAAGACCGACGGTCAGAAGGCAAAAGTTTTCACCAAGCTTGCCCGTGAGATTGCCGTTGCGATCAAAGAAGGCGGCTCGGCGGATCCCGCTGCGAACTCCCGTCTGAAAGACTGTATCGCCAAGGCGAAGGCGGCGAATGTTCCCAACGACAACATCGACCGCGTCATCAAGAAGTTCTCGGGTGAGAATAACGCCGATAACTACGAAGCGCTGACCTACGAAGGCTACGGCCCGAGCGGCGTCGCCGTCATCGTGGAAACGCTGACCGACAACCGCAACCGTACCGCAGGCGAGATGCGTCACTATTTTGACAAGTACGGCGGCAACCTCGGCCAGTCGGGTTGCGTGTCCTTTATGTTCAACAAAAAGGGCGTGCTGGTCATCGAGGCGGAAGGCCTTGACGAGGATCAGGTGATGGAGGATGCGCTGGAAGCCGGCGCTTCCGATTTCGCCGCCGATGAGGATGTGTTCGAGATCACCACCGAGCCTGAGGATTTCTCGGGTGTGCGTGACGATCTGGAAGCAAAGGGGTATTCCTTTGTGTCTGCTGAGGTGGAGATGATCCCCGATGTGTACACCGCCATTGACGATCCCGACCTGTGCGTGAAGATGGATAAGCTTCTCGATATGCTCGAGGATAACGACGATGTCCAGAGTGTCTGGCACAACTGGGAGAGACCCGAAGAATAAGAGATACAGCCGAGCGGGGTGCGTAATGCACCCCGCTCTTTTTGTGTCATTAGCGTATACTTGCGTCAACATCGTAGGGCGCGCAGACCCCTGCGCGCCGTATCGGGAGCATCCGAAATAGACGCACAAAACGGACCGTCGAGGACGACGGTCCCTACGCAGGGTGACACTGTAGGGGACGGGTTTCCTGCCCCGCGCGTCCGTTGGACGCGGTCGCGTACCCTCGTTCGTCACGGCTACGCCGCGAACGCCGTAACCGTCGAAACACCTTGACAAACGAGGAAAAATATAGTAAAACATAGATAGTCTACACAATGTAGAAGAGGTGAGACGATGAAGCAATATCAGATGGGCGCGATCGAAGCGCGCTTTGCGGATATTATCTGGGAAAACGAGCCGATATCCTCGGCGGAACTTGCCAAACGCAGTGAGGAGCTTCTGGCATGGAAAAAAACGACTTCTTACACGGTACTCAAGCGTTTGTGTGACAAAGGTCTGTTTATCAACAACAAGGGAACGGTCACCTCGCTCATTTCCAAGGCGCAGTATATGTCGCACCAGAGCGAGCAGTTCTTGAACGAAACCTTTGAAGGATCGTTGCCGGCATTTCTCGCCGCGTTCACGGCGGGCAAATCACTGACTGCCGAGGAAGTGGCGTATCTTCGCCGTATGGTGGCGGAGTATGAGGAGAGCGCGGTATGAGTACGGTGCTGTTACAGGTGTTGGAAATGAGCGCTTACGGAAGTGTGCTGTTGCTGCTGGTGATGTTGTTCCGTATGCCGCTGAAGAAAGCGCCTAAAAGCGTGACGCTGGCGGCGTGGGCGATCGCGGCGGTGCGGCTTGTCTGTCCGTTTGCGTTGACGAGTGTATGCAGTCTGATGCCCGCTCTTGATCGCACACAGCAAACGGGCACGCAAGTGCTGACGCTGACCCTGCCCGATGACACGGTTGTGTTTTCGACGGTACAGCCGCGCACAGAGGTGCTGACAGTGCTGGCGGTGCTGTGGTGCGCGGGCGTGGCGGTGATGTTGCTGTATACGCTGTGCGCCTATACCCGCACCCGCCAAACGCTTCGCGAGGCGGTGAAACTGGAACACGATGTGTATGAATGTGATCGCATCCCGACGCCGTTTATTTTCGGTCTGTTCCGTCCGGGTATTTACCTGCCGTCGGCGATGGATAAACACGACCGCATCTATGTGATCGCGCACGAACGCGCGCATCTTACGCGCTTTGACCATCTGTGGAAGCCGCTTGGCTTTGCGGTGCTTGCCGTGCATTGGTTCAATCCGCTGGTGTGGCTCGGGTATGTGCTGTTTTGCCGCGATATGGAGATGGCGTGTGATGAGCGGGTGCTGACGATGCTCGGCGCGGACAGCAAAAAGCCCTATGCCGATGCGCTCATCAACTGTGCCGCTCCGACGCGGCGCATTGCGGCTTGCCCGCTCGCATTCGGTGAGACCGATGTGAAGGCGCGCGTGCAGAAAGTGCTGAGCTATCAGAAGCCTGCTGTATGGGCAACGGCGGTGGCTGTTGCCATGTGTTTGTTGCTGGCGCTGTGTTTCCTGACCGACCCGACGGTGCAGGCACTGTCCGTGCAGGATCCGACACCGCCGCCTGTCACGACGCAGACAACGGCGCCGACGAGACCGACGGTGGTGCAGATCGAGCCGTCGTTGTTGCAATACACACAGTCAATGGCGATCGAAGCAATCACGCCGCGTGCTGTTGCGGCGGGTGAGTCGGTATCGGTACGCGTGCGGGTGCAGGATACTCGCGGCTTACAAAGCGGTGTGGAGCTGTTGCTCTTTTGTGAGCAGGAGGACGAGTTTGTGACGGTCGGGGAAGCGGTCACACTGACGCTTTGTGAGGGAACAGCGGAAAACGGCGTGTATGAAGGTGTTTTGCTTGTGCCCGCGACAACGCCGACGGGTGAGTATCGCCTGCGTGCAACCTATCGCCCTGTCAGCGAAAAACCCGCATTTTGTACCGCCTATACACCCGAGGGTGAAGCGGCGGTCACGGTTATATAAAAAATGAAAGAGCGATCGCGAAATATCGGCGATCGCTCTTTTTGTATTGCTTTTTCAAGCGGCGTTTGCTATAATAGATATAAACCTAGAAAGGGGTCGGATGTTATGAAAAAGATTCATTCTGTTGAAGATTTCAAAAGCCGCATCAAGCGCGTCATCATCACCGAGGAGGAGATCAAGGACGCCATTGCCAAGGCGGGCAAAGAGATCGACGCGATTTACGACGGTCGTCCGATTCTGCTTGTGAGTATTTTAAAGGGTGCATTTGTGTTTATGGCGGATCTGTGCCGCGCGGTCTCGGTACCGTGTGAGATCGGCTTTATGTGTGCCAAGAGCTATTATGAAGGCACGGTATCGACGGGTATTGTGAAGATTACGATGGATCTCGATCAGGATATCAGCAATTATCATGTCGTGATCGTGGAGGATATCATCGACACAGGTCGTACGCTCAACGATGTGATCAAGCTCCTCAAGGCACGCAACCCGATTTCGCTTCGTGTGGTGACGCTGCTTGACAAGCCGTCGCGCCGTCTAGTGGAGCTGGAGGCCGATCTGTCGCTGTTCACCATCCCCGATCATTTTGTCATTGGCTACGGTCTGGATTGCGGCGAATATTTCCGCAACCTGCCGTACATCGCGGAATATACGGAATGATCCAAAAAAGGACTGTCCATAGCGGACAGTCCTTTTTTCAATATCCATTCTCAAGCACCTGTTCAAATTTTGTTTTAAGGGACGCGGACGACCCGTGGCAGAATCCTGCGGCAAGCGCGTAGGGATTGCTACCCTTGGTGATTTATGGACACTTATGGTGATTTCGTAGTTTTTGTTTACGAAAATTTGACAGACGGCGTGTTGTTATTATATACTGAAAACAATATCCTACACTCGGAGGTGCGGTATGAAAGTTGTCTTGTTGGTGGTAGCATATCTCTTAATTCCCATTGCCGCAAAGGTGTTGCTGGAGCGGTGCTTAGCTTCCTATAAGACACAAGAAAACCGTGTGAGTTATCCGCTGTATGTATTGATCATCGGAATTGTCTGTACGATCTTTTTTATCACACTTATCAGCGTTATGGCAGTAGGAGAACAATTTTCGTGGTTTGCGGCGATCGGCTTTTTTGTCTTTATCTTGCTCGGTGTTTCCTTGATCGTCGCATATTGCCGTTGCTGTATTCAATTTGATGAAGCATCGTTTACGACAACGGGCTTTTTCGGAAAAACACGCACCTATACTTATAGCGATATCACCGGTATTCGGATCGATGCTACCGCCTATACGCTGTATTGTGGCGAAAGGCGTGTGGAAGTTGCCACAATTGCCAGCGGAAGTAAAGAATTTTTGGCGATGGCTCAAACACGATATAAGCGACTTCACGGTGGTGCGGGAATTCCAAAGGTCACACAAAAGAAAGACTTGTTCAATGGACACATTCGCAATCCGTGGGAATTTGTGATTATGTATGCGCTGGTGTTTTTGTTGACGCTTATAATGATTGTACTTTTGATCATATTAGTGAATCGCACCTATGATGAGACGAACACCACTCTTAAAGAATGTTGTTTTGTGCATTATGAAACCGATGGGAAGGAGTATGTGTTCGTTTCGGACAAACAAGAACTGTTTAAAATAGATTTTGCTCTTGAGGACGAATTTGCTTCGCGGTTATGCGCGCTCAGCGATGGAAAAACACCGCTTAGCGTGTATGTGCGAGAGGTTACACCTGAGAATGAGAAACCGTATTACGGTATTGAGCAGATTCAAACGGAGGACACGATCGTGCTCAGCTTTGAGCAATCCCGCGATTTTGGATGGCGCTCGGATGGACGGTGGACGGCATTGTTTATCGGTGGCATAATCGTGCTTTGTTGGTTGATGATCGCGTTTTCCATCATCATCGGTCGCAATCCATCCAAATATCCCCGCAAAATCGTGCGCTTATTCTTTAAAGACGGGTATGTGATCTTTGATGAATAACACCGAAAGATCGTAGTGCCAACAGATTTTGTCCGATATTGAGGAGTATATGGAGGTTCGTATGATTAAGAAAGAAATCGTAACCAAAGAGAATATGATCAAGGATTGTTTGGCGGCGGAAAAATCATTTTTGTACGATCCCCTCTGGTATCGTTGTTTTGCTTTGGTTAATTTCGGACTGTGGGCAGTTATATTGTTTTTGGGGCATTTTGGATGGATAGCGTGGCTGGATATGGTGATAATTGCATATCATTTGGTGCTGTTGATCCGCCGCATCGTCTATATTGTGCTGCGTTGTAAACGAATCCGTAATGGGGAGTTTTCGGTCAGCAGCGATGTATTAAAGTATATCAATACCGAGCGGATTTATGAGCCGCATCACGCAGGAAGACATATGCGTTTGATGCGGGAAGTCACCAAACTGTATTTCACATCGCTGTCTCATCGCCTTGCGTACACGACCTATTATCCATGGAGCCAAGAGTATTATTGTACGCCGCAAGGACTTTTGTATACTGCTCTTGAGGGGGATGAGTTTTATCTCGTTTTGGATAATCAAACGCACGATGTTCTGTACATCTATAACAAAAAGTTTTTTGAACTTAATGAATAAAAAAGAAGCCTTCCGCTCGGAAGGCTTCTTTTTTCAATTCTCAATTGCATATTCAAATTTCGCTTTGATGCCGCGGTTGTCGTCGTGGAAACGATGGTTTTGCGGCATATCGTAGCCGGGCAGGTTGTTGCCCTCGACAATGACGGGGCCGTGTTCGGTGATGGCGATGTCCCAGCCGATGTAGCGCATACGCGGTTCGACAAGCGCCGCTTTTTTGCAAAGTTCAATGGCTTCGTTAAAGAACGGCACTTTAAAGCCGATCATCTCAAATCCGTTTGCGGGATGCGCGGTGTAGTAGGTCACCGTCTTATCGCAGAAGGTGGGGTGGGTGATCACACCGTCGTCGGACAGCAGGGTGTACATACCGCCGCTGGAGACATTGTCCACATCGTTTTTGCCGCTGCCGATGCGGATGAGTACATACACCACATGCGGGTTGCCGTTGTCGGAGAGAACCGTGCATACGCGGATGGTGTTGACCGAGCGGGAGCACAGCTTGCTCATTTCGGGGTGCTGGATGATGGTCTCTTCGGCGAGAAACAGCTTCTCTTCCATCAGCTCGTCGTAGATTGCACGCAGGTCGCGATCACCGACGGTCACTTTTTTCACACCCAGTCCGCCGAAGGAGACAGGCTCTTTGGCAAAGAAGGTCTCGCGACCTTCTGCAAAAGCGGCAAAGCTGTCAAACCCGTCCCGCAGGTCAACATACGGTCTGCCGAGCAGATCTTTGAAGGCGCGGTAGAAGATCGCCTTGTCGTCAAACACATCATACGCTTCGCGTGCGTTCAGGCGGCGCACCATGGCGATGTTGTCGTCCATATTCATGTAGGTCAGGCGCTTGTCCTTTTTGATGAACGCATAGCCGAAGGTCATGTAGTCGAGATAGCCGACACCGTAGCGGAACATACTGTACACCATATCGCAAAACAGCCATACGCGGTTTTTGCCCGATTCCTCGTGCACCAGCTGTAAATTGCGGAAAAAGCGTTTGAAGCTACCCGACGCGACACGGCGGAAAAATACTTTGATTTTACCAAACAAATTGCCTCAGTCCTTTTTGTGTTGTTATAAAAGAGTATATCACGCTTTTTATTAAAAGGCAAGCGAGCAACCGTGTTCATGCAGGGAGGCGCGCAGATGTGCGGCGTCGCCGTCAAACAGGATGCCGCGGATGCCGACTGCTTCGCATCCGTCAATGTTATGGCGGCTGTCATCGATAAAAACACATTCGTCCGCCTTGAGTGCGTGGGTGCTCAGCAGATGCTCATAGATCTCGCGGTGCGGTTTGACAAGACCGATCGGCGCGGAAAACACCAGCCCGTCAAACAGCGAAAACAGCTCGCTAAGCCACGGGATGTTGCTGTATTCGGCGGCGAATTTGGTACTGATATTCGACAGCAGATACAGGTTGTATCCGCGTGCTTTCAGGTCTTTGACCAGCTCCGTCATCCCGTCGATCGGCGGGAGCAGTGTCGGCCACGCGTCGTAGATATTGCACGCAACCGCATGCAGTTCCTGCGGCAGACGGGCACAGAAGGCGTCTTTGGTTTCGTCGTCGGTGATGGTGCCTGCATCCGCGTCGTTCCAGTACAGACGGTCGAATACAACCTCGGTGAGCAAGTCGGCATTGCGCGGGTTTGGCTCAAAGCGCGCCACCATATCGCGCGGTTCAAAGCGGGCAAGCACATTGCCGAAATCGAAAATGATGTTGCGGATCATCGTTTCACATCCTTTTTAAAAATGCCGAATACGCGGTTCCAACCGTTTGCATACTATCGAGGCAAGCGCGAGCTTGGCGGCGTCAGGAAGAAGGAACGGCAACACGCATTGCACCATTGCCGCCGCGAATCCTGCTGTTGAGCATTCACCGTATGCGAACACATACCACGCCGTGCCGAACAGATAACAACCGAGTGTGCCGAGCGCACAGAACAGTATGCGGGAGGCAGGTGTCGGTTTGGCGGCAAGCATCACAAGCGGCATCAGCAAAAAGCCGAGCAGATAACCGCTTGTCGGGCCGAGCAGAACTCCGAAGCCGCCCTGAAAGCCCGCGAACACGGGCAGACCGACTGCACCCATCAGCAGGTACAGCGCCACAGCGGCGAAGCTCTGGCGAAACGGCAACAGCCACAGTGTGCAATAAAGTACAAAGCTCTGCATGGTGTAGGGTGGGATGCCCAGAGGAAGTGTGATCCACGCACCGACTGCCAGCAAGGTGGCAAACAGCGCGGTGGTGCACAGTGCGCGCACGCGCGTATTCATCGACATCCCTCCTTTCAGGAATGACAGTAGTATACCATATTTTTACGGGTTGCACAACAATTTTTATTGCTGTGATTGACAAACGGCAGACGGGGCAGTATAATATTGGTCGTAAATATGTTTCAGAAAGGAAGTTTTCAATATGACCGTTACGAAGGACTCCATCATCGGTGATGTGCTGGATTTTGACCGCGAGACCGCGCCCTATTTCTTTGAGATGGGTATGCACTGCCTCGGTTGCCCGTCGGCACGCGGCGAGACCATCGAGCAGGCTTGCATGGTGCACGGCGTCGATCCCGACGAGCTGGTGGCAAAGCTCAACGCCCATTTTGAGGGTAAATAAGAAAAACCGAAAAGGGCTGGTGGCTTGCGTGCAACAGTCCTTTTTTCTTAGGAAGTGAGAGTATGACCGATCAGCGTTTGTTATGTGCGGCATCAATGGTGCGTCCAGGCGGTACGCTTGCCGACATCGGCACCGACCATGCCCATCTGCCCGTGTGGCTGATCCAAAACGGTGTATGTGAAAAAGCGATTGCCGCCGATATCGGGGAAGGCCCCGCCGCGTCGGCGCGGCGCACCGTGCAGGAGGCGGGACTGGAGCGTTGCATCGAAGTGCGTGTCGGTGACGGACTGTCGGTGCTGTCGCCCGATGAAGCGACGGATATTGTGATTGCGGGTATGGGCGGCGAAACAATCGCGGAGATTTTGTCTGCGGCGCCGTGGCTCAAAGACGGCAAAGACCGCCGTCTTGTATTACAGCCGATGACCAAAACCGTGGAGCTTCGCGAATGGCTGTATCACAACGGCTTTACGATTGAAGAAGAACACCTCATCCGTGACGGGCGGCATCTGTACTGCGTGATGGCAGCATCGTTCACGGATGCACAACTGCCCGCGTCCCCGCTGGCACCCTATATCGGGGCATTGTCGCGTGAGGAAGGTGCGCCGTATTTTGCGCATCAGGTGGCACATCTGCGCCGCCGTGCGATGGGTCTGCGTGCAGGCGGACAGGAGGAACAGGCGGCGAAGCTGGAAACGGTTGCGACCGCATTGGAGGAATTGGTATGATTCTCAAGGATCTGATGAATACAATGGAAACCGTCGCTCCCAAAGCCCTCGCTGAGGAATGGGACAATGTCGGCTTGTTGTTCGGCGATGCCGACAGCGAGATTGACACTGTGGTTGTGACACTGGATGCCACCGCTTCGGCAATCCGCTTTGCCAAGGAGCAAGGCGCGCAGGTGATCGTGTCGCATCATCCGCTGATCTTTTCGCCTGTGCGTGCCATTCAGGCACCGGGCGCGCTCTATACACTGGCAACAAGCGGTATTGCGTGCTTCGCGGCACACACCAATCTGGATGCCGCCGCAGGCGGTGTCAACGATGCGCTTGCCGCGGTGATCGGGCTTGGCAATGTCCGTGAGGCGTTCGGCGGCATCGGTCGTGTCGGTGACTTGGCGCAGGATATGACCCCTGCCGCGTTTGCAACGATGGTGGGGCAGGCGCTCGGCACAAAGGTGCAGATGAAGGAAGGCGCTGACACGATTCGCACGGTTGCATTGGTTGGCGGCGCCGGCGGCGATTTTATCGCCGATTGTCAGGCGGATGCTTACCTGACAGGCGAACTTAAGCACCACGAATGGCTGGATATTTCCGATGATCTAACCGTGGTGGCGGCGGGACATTACGCGACGGAGGTCGTCGTTGTGCAGCCGCTTGCCAAGCGTCTGCAGGAGATGTGTCCTGCGCTTCGCGTCATCCCGTATATCGGGGACGCACCGTATATCACACTGTAAGAAAGGAGAATGTACCGATGTCGATGGACGGCGGATTTATATACTGTCTTGCCGCGGAACTGCGTGAGACCCTGCGGGATTGCCGCGTGGATAAGATCCACCAGCCTTCGCGCGAGGAGCTGATCGTGGCGCTTCGCAGTAAAAGCGGTACATTCAAGCTGTATATGTCGGCGCGCGTGCAATCGCCGCGGGTGCATATTGTCCGTGAGACACCCGAAAACCCCGCGACCCCGCCGATGTTCTGTATGCTCCTGCGCAAAAAGCTGACAGGCGGCAAGCTGACGGCGATCCGTCAGGACGGACTCGAGCGCGTGCTGTATTTTGATTTTGACTGTATCAATGAGCTTGGCGATCCTGTTTGCCTGACGCTGGCGTGCGAGATGACGGGTCGTCACAGCAATATCGTGCTGATCGGGGACGGCAAGATCGTCGACGCGATCAAGCGCGTCGATTTTGCGATGTCCGAGGTGCGCCCGATTTTGTCGGGTCTGCCGTATGAACCGCCCGTGCCGTTTGCCGACCGCATATCGTTGCTTGAGCATGACGGCAAGACGATTGCACAGATTGTCAAGGAACGGGGGAACGGCGAGCTTTCCAAAGCCGTTCTCAATGTCACACTTGGTATGTCACCGCTTGTTTGCCGCGAGATTGCGTCGCTCACGCTTCGCCGTGCGACGAAAGCGTGTGATGAGCTGACGGATGAGGAATGGGAGCGCCTTGGGTTTTATCTCGAGCGCGTGCGCGCCAATCTGCTGACGGGTGAGAAGCGCGTGCCGTATCTCATGCGCTCGCCCGACGGGATGCCCACCGCCTTTTCCTATATGTTGCTGACGCAGTTTGGTTTGTCGGCGGTCGGCGCACAGCGTGGCAGTTTCAGCGAATTGCTGGAGGATTTTTACGGCGATCGCGATAAAACGGAACGCCTGCGTGCCAAGTCGCACGACACCTTGAAATTGCTGGTCAATGCTACGGCGCGTATCGAGCGCAAGATCCAGCGTCAGCGCGAGGAGCTTGCGGCATCCGCACGGCGCGAGCAAAAGCGGCTGTGCGCCGATATGCTGATGGCGCAGGTGTATGCCGTGCCCGTCGGTGCATCGTCGGTGACGCTTACGAATTATTACGATGAAAACGGCGGCACGATCACCGTGCCGCTCGATCCCGCACTGAGTGCGACGCAAAATGCCCAGAGGTATTATAAGGAGTATCGCAAGGCGCAGACGGCGGAACGCGTGCTGGCCGAGCAGATCGAGGCGGGTGAGCGGGAGCTTGCCTATCTTGACTCGGTGCTCGATGCCCTGTCGCGCGCCGCGTCACTGGCGGAGATCGCCGAAGTGCGGCGGGAACTGGCGGCGAGCGGCTATATCCGCGACAATGACCCCAAACGCCGCAAACCGCCCGCGTCGGTCGGTCCGATGCGGTTTGTGTCGAGTGACGGCTTTGTTATCGCTGTAGGTCGCAATAATATCCAGAACGATCAGCTGACGCTCAAAACCGCTCGCGGTCGCGATGTGTGGTTCCATGTCAAGGATATGCCCGGATCGCACACGGTGGTGTTTACCGAAGGCGCCGAACCGACCGAACAAACACTGTTGGAAGCGGCGATGCTCGCGGCCCTTCATTCCAAAGCGGCACATTCTGCGCAAGTGCCTGTTGATTATACGCTGGTGAAACATGTGCACAAGCCCTCGGGTGCCAAGCCGGGTATGGTGATTTATGAGCACCAGAAAACGGTGTATGTTACTCCCGATCCGACTTTGCCTGCAAGGCTGTCACTATAAATAAAAGGAGAGGTTGTTTATGAAAAAGCATCTTTGGCTTGTATTGTTGATCGTGGGACTCGTTCTGGTCGTTGCAACGGCTGTGAGCGTTGCCGTGCCGTTGATCCGCACGGCGAGCAATCCGCCTGAGTCGGTCGCGATCATCGGCGGTGCCGATGGACCGACCGCGATATATCTGACACAGCGCTTGGCATGGGAGCTTTTGCAGGAACGCGTGTGGCTGTTCCTTGCGGGAGTTGTTCTGGTGATTGTCGCCGTGATCGTGAAGAAAAAAGGGAAGAACGCATAACCGATCATACAAAGGAAGACCTGCCGTCTCAGTACGGCAGGTCTTCGTCGTTGTACCAGCGAATATGGTGTTTTTCACACCACGCGGTGATGGCATTGTGCAAAGAGGTGTGAGGCTCAATAGAGATGTTGTGCGGTTTATATGCTTGTACGATATGGCGGTCACGCACTTCCATCGCCGCAACAACACGCGTTTTTCGGTATACCGCAATGACAGGAGTCGAGGATGTCCAATCCACAAGACAGTTGTTCATTTTCACTCCTACCTGGTGACATTCACAGGTGTTTTTCAGACAGCGAAAAGAAAATCCGTTGAAGGTATCATCACGAAGATACTTTGGTATATCCAAAGGGGTTGATATGGTCGGCGAATCATAAGAATCGGCCCACGCTTGTTGCTGGCGCTCTCTGGCAAAAGGACTCAGCGCGGCATATTCGCAGGCTTTAAAGTACCATTCGGAACGGATGCCGGATAATTCGGACAGGATGCGACATAGGACTTGATGGCCGTTTATGCGCGAGTAATCTTCCAAAAATACGCGGGAACCGGAATAGGTGTGTAAAAAGAAGAGTAACCACGGCAGATGACGGTATTCGAGTACGGTGTGAAACCGATTGATGTCACCGAGCAAAGCAAACAGCCACTCGAGTTCCTCCGTGTAAAACAGCAGGGACGGGCGATTGAAAACGGCACGACGGAGACTTTTATATTTTGAAAGAGGCGAGCGGTCGAATTGAGCTCTCGCAGAATCAGGGTCATGGAACATGTCGGGTTTCACAACACTCGGGTCAATGCGCTCGGTTTCGAGATTCAACGGAAGCTCATCATAAAAGCTGCGCGGAAAATTAACAAACATTGTCAGCAGAATGCAGCGCGCAAAGGACATCTCCGAAACTGTGAACGGAAAGCCGTTTGGCCAGAATGGTGCCAAAGCCCGACGGATATTCCGTTTTACGACGATGTTGTCATCTATCAGGTCTGCAAGGAAAGCGTTTGGCAGAGCGGGCGTTGTAAGGAGAGAACCTGTGCGGCTGTATCCACCGTTTTGGTCATATAACTCCATATAGACATCATTATGCGCCAAATCCAGAACAAGACGCTCACGAAATATAAACGGAAATTCATCGGATTGCGGATTCGTTTTGGCAATTGAGCGCTCTAACGCCACGCCGTATGCCGTTGTTTCAACGGTGACGGTGTATGAAACCGTGCTTGCGTGTGCGAGCGTCTGACAATGCGGACACAACACCTGCCCGTCGCTTTGGGAGGGATTCTGGATGGGTAAAAACGCCGGTGTGGTATCAAACAATATGGTTTGCAGTTGTGCCCATTCGGATAAAGTTGCTTTGTCAAGAGTGGGTGGTTTTCGGTCGTGGAACAGGGCATAATCATAGGCGGGCGTCGCTTGTCCGCAATGCGGACAGCGAAAGATGTGCGAATACAGCGTCGCGCTGTCGCCGTTTCGCACCGCGTTGGCGTATCGTCTGCGTGCTTTGGTGCTGAGAATTTTGTATGCTTCATAAAGAGGTACGGTTTTTTGCCGTTCCTGTATGATATAGCCGTTGGTGATGGTCAGTTCCCGTTGCATACGGATCCCTCCTTTTCGGTGAACAGCATAGCACACATAATGTCCCGTTTTTGGTGCGCAAAAAGCACGGACGATCATGAATGCAAATTTTAAAACTTTTTTCAAAAAAGCTATTGACATTTCGTGGAAAGTCCGATATAATATCATTCGTTCCGCAAAACGAATATGGACGATTAGCTCAGCTGGTAGAGCATCCGCTTGACGTGCGGAGGGTCAGCGGTTCAAGTCCGTTATCGTCCACCAAAAAGAAAACCTACACCAAACGGTGTAGGTTTTCTTTTTGCTTTTTGGACAAACGGACTTGAAAGCCCGTTAAGAAAACAGTCCGGTGGACTGTTTTTAGGGCGTGGAGTTGAAGAAAAGCGGTGGTTTTACATGCACGGATAGACGAGGTAGAGTCTGCCTGCTTGTACCGACACCGTTATCGTCCACCAGATTGTCGGCACAAAATAGATACCAACCACCGTTTGTACGGACTTGAACCGTTACTTGCGAAAATCAGCCTCGAATTTGAGAGATTTACTGCTCAAATTCGGGGCTGATTTGGTTTATTTAAAAAATGCTGCACACAAATGTCATACATCAGATCACAAGATTGACGCCAATTCCAAAATTCGGCGGAAGTCCTTGCTGTGTGCGCGACTTCGTTGTTGATCGGTAATCGTCTTTCGTAATGTCGAGCGACGGAACCGAAGTCCGTGGCAGACACGGTGAATGGCACAAAACGGATACAGCAAAGCACAGCGCTTAAGGCACGGATAACGAGTTTTCATCGACGCAAGGTCAAAGCAATAATTGTGCAAGATCCGCTTGAAACGGGAATGATTGGCAATGGTCGTGTTGAGCGATTCAAGCGCCAGTTGTGCTGCGGTATCGCCGTATGCACCCACGGCAAACACATACCGTATCAGCGTATCGATATCGGCGTTGCTGTCAGCACCGCCGAACAGCACCTCATTGATTTGATGTACACATGCGGCAAATCCTGCGCAATCCAGTAATGTCAATGCATCATCAACATCCTGACAATCGGATACCCCGCGCGTTTTCATCATATAGACATCCAAAAACATTCGCACACCGGCACCTGCCAACACAAAATGTTTGTACAAATGAAACACGGCGTACACATAGGCATCGCTGTCGGTCAGGTGACAGCGCAAGCCGTCAACAGCTACGGCACGGTTGAACATCGTTTGCATTTGTTGTTTCTGCGAGGCGTGGAAGCCTTCGGGAGTTAAATGCAGTTCCAATCGTGCACGCGGTGCCTTTTCATAGCATCGCTCGTCGTTGTCGGCGGTTTTGAGTGTCCAACCGTCCGCAATCAGCAATGCATCAGCACGGTTTTTATCGGCGGGCGAAATTTGCCAATCTATGTCCGCCGATGTACGGGAAAGGGTGTTTGGATAAAACGAGCGAGTATGCGATCCTTTGAGGACGATATGACGGATATTCGCCTCGGTAAACCGACGGCTGAGTTCATTTTCGAGGATATCCATTTTGATTTGCTTTGCCGCCAGTGCACGGCCTTGCGCGATCAGCGGCTGATAATCTGGCGGAACCGACCCGCGTAGTGACAGTGACGAAGCGAGCAATGTGTGTAAATGCTGCATGTCGCAGAAACCTTGCGTGATATCCGCAGGAGGGAGCTCTGCGGTGGGTATACATCCTGTGGCGGCACAGCCGATTTCGCGGCAAATCACTTTACCGTAGGACAGGTTATCGACCGTCATGTGTTCCTCCTTTTTTGCAGACGACGGCAAATGCGCTGTAACACATGTCTGGTGAACGGTGTCAGATTCCATAAATGTTTATACAAGCGATGCCGTATGGCGGTGGTTTTCGTGGTTTTGCCGTTGCGGCAAAACGCCGTCATTACGCCGAGAATTTGCTCGCGTTCAACACACTCCGTATTCGTGTCATTATCGCCTGCAACAAGATAGTGTGTGCCGTTTGGCTGACATTTCAGCACGCGATGAAGCACCAACTGCCCGTTTTTTCTCCGAAACAGCACAACATCCAATCGGCGGATTGTGCCTGCGGGCTCAATATACGCAATGTCGCGATGGTTGACGAGAAGCGGCAACATACTGATGCCGTGAACAACAGCCGCATAACAACCGCTGTCGTTGAGAATTTGTTTAATGCTGTTCATCGAGCACCCCTGCCTTGCGGAGCATCTCCAGAGTGCGATCAAGATCCTCACGCACCTGTGTCTCCTCGGCGTCAAACCGTGTCAGCAAGCCGGCAAGCACCGTGTTATAATCAGACTCGTCGCTGAGCAATTCCCACATAGCGGCAGCGGTACGGTTGAGTGTGATCAGTACATTGTGCGAATCGGCAAGCTCGTCCGTAGCAACCGCAATCCATTTGTCGCCGAAACGGCGCATCACAAATCCGTCTTTGATTTTCATAAAGAGTCCTCCAATTCGCGCAACACCGTGTACACGGCATCGTGAGTCATATTGGCGTATACATTTCGCACGCCCACATGCTGTATCAGGCAATCCAGCAACGCGAGTATTTGCAGGCGGTCTGCACCGCTTTTGGAAACCGCACTTGCAGACAGCAACGCGGCAAGTGCCTCGCTCGAAGTAGTGGGAGAAACGGTATTTTCGGTTGCCCGATGAAGCAAGAACACACCTCCGAGCGGGTAACATCCGCGTTCACCGTAGCCTTCTTTGCCGTTCCACGGATTGCCGTATGCGAAGAAGCGATCTCCCTGTTTGCGAAGCAACAGCTTATCGCCGTTCAAAATGCGGGCGTCGTCACCGAGAACATCAAGCCACAAGCGGCAATGGGTGGTTTTGCCGGTTCCTGAGGGTGCTGCGAACGCATATGCTTTGCCGCCGTAAACGACGGTAGCGGCATGCAACATAAACCCGTCGTAGCGCATCAGCAACCGATTTGCGAATTTGCGAAGAACGACGGTGATTTCGAGCACCTCACGAGGTGCCAAGGGGGCGAGAATCGCTTCTGCCGCAAGATCCTCCTGCGTGATCGTCAACTCCTCATCGAAGTGATCGCTGTCAGCGCGGTACTCTTGAAAAAAGTGCATCGCAAATGGTGATAAAGATGGCAGACGAACATGGACATCCGCAAATGTATAGACGGACATACGGTGATCGCCTCCTTAAATGAATAAACCCTCTGTGGCGATGCATTCGGTCACAGAGGGGTCGACTATGAATTCTTATTCGAACATACTGAAACTGCGGAAAAGATTGTCATGCTCCACGGTTTCGGATGCCGTGATGACATCCTCCTGAGGCAACACCTGAATCTCGATTTCCATCGATTCGTAGGTTTCTTTCACAGCAATCCCTCCTTCGTAACTAACTCTTTATACCAGTATACATCCTATGGGTTTGTTTGTCAAATAAAATCGTTTGACGACATCGACGAAAAAAACGCCCCATTTTTTGTAATAAATATAGTTGCATCTTATCGAATAAAGTCGTACAATATATTTAGTTTAATATATACCACATAGCAAAATAGGAGGATCCGCTTATGAAGCGCAAATTACTGGCATGTTTTATGGCACTATGTTTAATGATCGGTGTATTGCCCTTGCAGGCGTTCACCGTATCGGCGGCACCGTCAACGACGGTGATGACCATTGCAATCGTCGACGGAAACGGCAACCCGATTTCCGATGCGAATGTGGCGGCGACACGCACCTACGAAACACCGGGCAGAAACATCCGTACCGTTAATGTGGCGCTGACCAATAACGGTAACGGTGTATACTCGTTTAATACCGCGATTTATTACAACGGTACATCGTTATATTATACGGTGACAGCAGAAAAAGCGGGCATGCCGTCGGTGACGCAACACATTGACCCCGATACGCGTTCGGTCGTGGTGATGCTCGGCGAAGAGATCGTCGAACCCGTGTTGCCCGACGAATGGGTATCGTTTGATGTGTATTACATCGCCACCGGTATTACCCCTGCGTCGTTTGCGGGGGCAGGTGCTGCGATCGACTACGGCCCTTCGAACAACGATGTGCCGTTTGTGACATTGAATGTCAATATTTCCAAATTAAAGAGCAAGGCCTATGCGGACTGTGTCGTGTATGAGGAAAATGCCGACGGCAACACCTATCACTTCATCCCTGCGGGTAATATCGAAAGCGACGAAACAACCGAGGAACAAAAACGCAAACTGATCAAGCCGTTCTGGGATGCTGTCCTGGAATGTATGGACGAGGACTCTCTGAAAGCGCTCGATGCTACGGGTCTGAGCGATGCGTTTATGGGATACGCCATTAAGAACCAGGGTTCGGTGCAATATCCCGATAATCATATCGACGGTATTCTGACGGTGGAGCCTCCCGTGTATATTGTCGAAATGAATGATAACGGTGTTTATTTCGGTGGCTTCGCCAACGACGAAAAGACCTCCGAATACACGACATATGCCCAAGTGCTGGAAAAGTACAGCACCCATTACGGTCGGGAAGATCTCCAATGGACCGATAACGGCAGCGGTATATACAACGCCACATACAGAGAAGGAAAAAAACAATATTATCTGGAAGTCAGGCAAACCAACGCAGCGCAAGCAACCGTCAATCCCGACGACAATGACACGGCGGTGAAATACCAAAAGCAAACCGACCAATATTATCTGGCGGTGTTTAACGGCAGAATCGTGAAAGAGGAGCAAATCCTCTTTACCATCAAGTATACCGACGGTCTGGGCGGCGTGATCTTCAAGGAGCAATCCGCCGATTACGCGGCGGGGGAAACGATGCCGTCGTTCAGCGGTGACACATCGCGTGAAAACTACCACCACATCGGCTGGGTGTTGCAAGGCGGAGACGGTAAAGTCCTCACGCAAGAGGAAATCCTGAAAACCTATCCCGTTGTGACGCGCGACATGACCTTTGTTGCGGCTTATGAACTCAAACCGCAAACCTTTGCCGGCACGGTCGAAGTGATCCTCAACGGCTCGTATGCAGGCAGCATTGCCGCGGGCAAGCGCGTGGACATCACGACCGTGAAGGGTGACATGGAGCTGTATGTTTCCGCTGACGGCGTAAACTTTATCAAGCTTGAAAAAACCGCCACGGGTGTGTACAACGCCAAACTCAAGAACGGCAGTTATCACATTTACTATTACGACGGCGAGTCCTACTTCCTGACGGGACACGGACAGCAACTCGACATTTACGATGCGCCGCGTACACGCTATCTGTTCTTCAACGATGTGACATACGATCTGAACGGTGGTGTGGGTGGCCCCGCATTGTTGCACACCTATCATCGTACGGGAGATGCGGTACAAGTCGCGACGGAGATTCCTGTCAAAGAGGGTTATGAATTCCTCGGCTGGCTTGCGGATAACGGCGTGATGTATGCCGCAGGTACAGCATTGACCGCGGCTATCAATCAACCCTATCGCCTGACGGCACAATGGAAAAAAATCAACAAAGCCAAGGTTGACCTGACGGTGATCGTGGAGGGCAAAAGCCTTGACGGCACCGTGGACAAAAATCTTGACCGCGCTATGACGATCGAGCTGACCTACCGCCCTATCGGTACTGCCGAGGACTATGTTGAGGTGGTCGGTCAAAGCAAAACCTTCACCGACGGTTACGACAGCGGCACGACCGAAGGTGATATCACCACAACGCACTATCCCGATCTGTTCACCGATCTCAGCGTGGCGTACGAATACAGCGCCAACGCCTTTATGGGTGAATACGAAGTCACCGAGCGTACCGTCGATTCCTCTACGGACGCCAACGGTGATGTGACCTATCATGTAACGGTCAAAATGCATTACGCCCCCGAGATGAATGAGCTTATCTACAAGGTGATAGAAGACATCGTAAACGATGCGCTTGTGCCGTCGGCTGTTGACATCAAGGTGCTCGCGTTCTATGACCCGTCGGCATACGGCTTCCCGACGGTTCCCGGTAAACAATGGTATCCCGTGACGCAACATTTCGACACCACGCACGATGTACTGTTGAATAATGTCGATGCGAACGGCAATTTCTTCAACAACGGCTCTTACATCGTGTGGGGTTGGGAAGATCGCGAAAACAACCTTCCTTACTATTACCGTGTCAGCGCTTCGGGCGTGACACTGAAAGACGGTACGGAGCTGACGCTGGTTTCCGCTGACGGCATTCATTATGCATCGCTTGCTTCGGCGGACGGTCGCTATCCTGCAGGAGCCTATACTGCAGTTGTATCGGTCGAAAACGGTGTGCATCCCGAAGACAGCACGCTCGGCGGTGCATACTGCGTCAATAAACAGCAAAGCAGCGATATTACCGTCACGGTATATGCTCATCCCTATATCGTTACCTTTGATCCCAACGGTGGTACGCTTCTGGATACTACCGACAACACGGTGATCCCCGATCAATTTATTATGCCGGATCCGAACACCTATGTACCCGCGCGCGATGATGCGTATGTGTTTGACCGTTGGGTGCTTGCTGATGAAAACGGCAACCCGACCGATCAAAGCGCAACGGTTGGCGAGGCGCTGACAAACGATGTCACATTGGTGGCGCTTTGGAAAGCCCCGAAGACCATTGAAGGCCTGGTAACGGTCGGTGCGACCTACGAACAAGAAAACGATGATGGCACGGTGACCGTTCAGAAAATTCCCGAAGCGGACCGTCCGCAAACGGCTGTGGTACTGCTCCAGCGCATCGCACCGAACGGCTATTTCGAGACGGTGAACAGCGTCTCGCTGGAGCTGGACTACTCCAACGATATGTACTATTATGTCGGACGCCCTGTCGGCGCGGCGAACTATCGATTTGAGAATATCCCCGACGACGGTTCGATGTATCGCGTACAGCTGCTTCTCCCGAACTATGTCTCGATGTTCCAGAACGAGCCCGATAGTATCGGCAGATGGGACTGGTATCCGGAGTATACCTTGGAGGATTACACGGTGCTGTGGGGCACGAAGGCTCCCGAGGTGGGAACGGTGAACATCCACAACCACTTCGATCCCGAGGAATTCGATTTACAGTATGAGGTGGATGCGACCGCCATCGGCGAAGGTTTCCGTCCCGACAGCGTTGAGCTTTTGGTGACTTCTGACGCCAACCCCGGTAGCGTGATACCGTCGACATGGCCTGTCATCTCGCAGATGGTATTTGAAGACGGTGTGCGCGGCGACGACCTGTCCCTGACGAACGGTCTCGGCAATGGCTCGACTCCCGTCTGGATCAGCGGTCAGAACAGCGCCATCTATTATCAGTACGGTCTGTGTGTGTACAGCACGACATTTGGTGCCGACAAGATTCCGTTTGACGGCACTCAGCCGTTCACCGTCACCTATCAGGCGCCGACACACTATCATTACGGTGCGCAGGAGCAAATGCTCATTGCGTATCTGATCCCCAATACCTACACCGTAAATTATGTGCTCAACGGCGGCGTGATGAACGGCGATTACCCGACGACGCACACATGGAGCTACGAAACATCGCTGGACATCGATGATCCCACACTTCCGGGCTTCCGCTTCATGGGTTGGTATCTGGATAAAGACTTCACAGTGCCCGCGCCCGCTGTGATCACGGCGGATGTTGCCGCTGACACTACGCTGTATGCCAAGTGGTTGCAGGTGATGGATACGGTCGATCTGACCGTAATCATCAACCACGATCAGGAAAATGGCAGCGGTCTGGCTACCAACTACAAAAAGGATCTTCATGTGCAGCTGACCCACGACGATCGCCGAAATGAGGGCGATCCCGACCGCGAATATGCGGCGATGGACGGTTACAGCCGCGTGTATCCTGACGGTTTGTGGCATACGCACGGCGATGATGTGACGCAAGATATCTTCCAGGTGCCCTCGTTCTACACGGGCCTGTCGTCGGAATATGATTATTCGGCGAATGTGATGCTGGAAGGCTATTATGTGCAAAATAAGACCACGGAAAAATTCGAACTTCCTGACGGCAGTACACTTCATAAAGTGGTTGTTACATTGCAATATAACCCCGCGCTGTTGATGCTCAATTTCTATGTGCGTATGGGTAACAGCATTACAGCTGACAATATGCCCACCTCGGCGCAAGTGAAGGTGACCTGCTGGTCGGATGACATGAACGAGGATGTGAACTGGCAATGGTTCCGCATCACCCAGCACGAAGAAAGCTCCGTATCGGTGTCGATTGATCCCGAAACAGGCATCGGCTACGGTCAATATCCCGTGTGGCAATGGTACGATCAATCCGAACAGCTTCCTTATCACTATCGATTGGAAGTGGTGCAACTGACATTTGCCGATTCTTCGACGGTGCATATGAATACCGTAGTGGAGGATGTGGTGACCGGTGGTGCGGGTTATACCGCAACAGTGGAAACCGAAGGCGGCAAAGTACCGTATATCGCCGATGCCAATACCACCACCGATCTTGAAGGTGTGTACGGTGCAGCGGTGCAAGACGGCTATGCACAGCAAGGCACGCTCGGTGCGGTTGTGGATCTCAACCGCGTTGTGTTCCACGCGAACAACGAAAGCTATGAGGGCGACGATGTGTTCCGCACCTATTATTACGAGGCGATGCCGCAAATGAGCGAAAACGACTTCGTGCTTGACGCAAACAACAAAGTTCCGACATTTTACGATGTGCCTGAGTTTGATTACAACACGCACAACGAGTTCATCTTCAAAGGTTGGTATATGGATCCCGATTCTCAGGACGAACCGTTCAACTGGAACGCTTCGCATAGCGGCGATGTGCATGTGTATGCACACTGGATCGAAACCGGCACGGTCGCGCAGGAAGACGGCGACACCAAGAACTACACCGATTTGTATCAGGGCTATGATCTGGTGGGTGTGCAGATCCGCGAAGCGGAAAACGATCCGTTAGCTCACCACGGCAAACCCTTCGGCGGTCTGCGCTTTGTCACGGTTCTCAAAGAAGATGTCTATGCCGAGATCAACGCGCTCAAGGGAAATGAGGGCGGCGCGGAATACGGCTTCGTAATGGCGAAAACCTCGACTGCTGACAAGTATGCGGGCGGTGCTGACGGTTACACCCTGCAGTATCGCGGCGAAAATGTGAACGGTGTTGACACGACCGTCACCTACAAGTATGTGCAGAATATGGCCTGTAACGGTGTGGTCGATCACTATGAAGGGGAAACCTATCGCTTGTATACGGCTGTCATCACATACGAAGGCATGGAAGGCGATGCGTTGCAACAGGCGTATGAAACGGAATTTACCGCGCGTTCGTACATCCGCTATACCGACGCCAACGGTCTTGTGCGTGTATATTACAACAATTACACCGGCACCAATATGTATCACGGCTGCAGCACCTCGTTTGCCGAGGTACAAGATATGATGGAGTGATCGGTATGAAACAACCACTATACTTCATTTTACTGGGTGCGTGTATGTTGTGTTTATTGGCGGGGTGCTCAAATGCTCCCGCCGATGACACAGTTGTATCGACGACGACAACAACCACCTCAGTAACGGGAATGACAACGACCGATGCACCCGCGGATATCCGCACGACAACCACCGATGCGGTGTCAAGCACGACGATCATCGCCACCACTGTCACCGTATCGAACACGAGTTCTTCTGCGGTTGTAACGCAGGCGCAGCCGTCATCTTTCGACACAACGACCTCAGCACCGACTGAGACAACAACCACCGTCACCACACAGATGACCGAACCGGAAATTCATTTTTCCGAGTTTGAATAAGGAGGCAATGCAACATGAAGATACAAAACACATTGCTGATAGGGGTTATGGTTGCGGTAATGCTGTTAACGATCGGTGCGGTTTGTGTTTCGGCTTTGACACCCACTTCTGTGATTGTCGGTGATCTGGACAGAGACGCCCGCATCAACAGTCAGGATGTTCGCGTGATGCTGGTACATATCGTTGGTACGCGTCCTCTGGATGCCCTCGGCATGAAGCAGGCGGATATTAACGGCGACGGCAAAGTCAATACCATTGATGCTCACGCTTTGTTAAAATGGATAGCGTACGACGCGGCATCTACCGCACCGACGATTACCGTCACGACAACAACGGTCACAACGCCGTCCACCACAACAACGACACATCCATCGATTGACGACGATGGCTATTACGACGATGTCGTGAAACCGTAAAGCTGAACCGGGAGTCATTTCCGAACAGTCAAATCAGACTGTGGAAATGACTCCTGATTTTTTGCTCAGCACGAAGCGCATAACGCTTTTTGCATGTTCAATTTTTCTTTTCCGACAAAGAGTACGACAGAAAACGGCAGGGAATGCTCCCTGCCGTTTTTTATATCTTCAGAATTGGCATGGTGTCAGAGCAGCAGGGTTATATTGCGACGAGATCGAGTGCGGGGATTGATCCTATTACACAGTACTTGTGAAGCAATCCCCGTATCCAAATCGTTCGACCTTTTGGGTGTTTGGTATCCATTTCGTTCGACCTTTGAAACGGTGCAAACGATGTTGCGCTTCGCACAAATGTATGGTATACTCGAGTGGGTGATAACCATGAAAAATGAATGTCTGATCTGTGGCGCACCGTTGGTATATCTGGAAAAGGATATGTTGATGGAATGTGCGGTTTGTCATAAAAGCGAAACCAGTAAAACCGCTTGCGAGAACGGTCACTATGTATGCAACGAATGCCATACACAAGGGATGGACAGCATCGTGGGTGTCTGTCTTGCGGAAACATCAAAAAATCCCATCGAGATTCTTCAAAAGATGATGGCGTTACCGTTTTGTCATATGCACGGCCCTGAACATCATGTCATGGTCGGCTCGGCACTTCTGACTGCGTACAAGAACGCGGGCGGTGACATCGAGCTTGCAAAAGCCTTATCGGAAATGCAGGCGAGAGGCAAAAAAGTTCCCGGCGGTGCTTGCGGATTTTGGGGCGCTTGCGGCGCGGGCATAAGTGCGGGGATGTTTGTGTCGATCGTGACTGGTTCCACGCCGCTTGCGACGGATGCCTGGGGATTGGCAAACAGGATGACGGCAGCGGCACTGGGAGCTATCGGTGAGGTTGGCGGCCCTCGTTGTTGCAAACGGGACTCGTATCTTTCGATTATTAAAGCTGTCGGATTTGTAAAAGAACAGCTCGGTGTTGAAATGGAACTCGGCAACATCCAATGCGTTCATTCGGCGATGAACAATCAATGTATCGGTGTGAGGTGTCCGTTCAGATGAAAAAGAAAGTAGCATTTATCTGTGTGCATAATTCCTGCCGCAGTCAGATTGCCGAAGCACTCGGTAAGCTGCTGCGCGGCGACGAGTTTGAATTTTATTCAGCCGGAACGGAAACGAAACCTGCAATCAATCAGGATGCCGTCAGGCTGATGAAGCAACTGTACGGCGTTGATATGGAGCAAACACAGCACAGCAAAACTTTTGACAAAATCCCGTCTCCCGACATAGCCATCTCGATGGGATGCGATGTGGGATGCCCTTTTATCGGCAGAGCCTTTGATAAAAATTGGGGATTGCCCGATCCGACGGGACAAAGCGACGATGTGTTTGTGACGGTTATCCGACAAATAGAACAGCATATACGGGATTTACAATAAGGGTTCGGGGATTTTGAAAAAATCACAAAAAAGAGAATGAGCCCTTGCGCTTTTTTAAATAATTTTATATAATAGACTGTAAATCAGCTTGGCAACCCATAAGGGAGGTAATCTTATGATCAAAAAATGGATCGCGGCTGTATTGTGTATGGCACTGTTTGTCACGCAACTCAGCGGTATGACGCTTTTTACCGCTACCGCCGCGAACAACGGTACCTTCGCTGTCGAAGCATTGTCCTTTGAGGCAGGCTATGCGTCGACCACGGACGGTACGCTCGATTTAACGGCGGTCAAAACCTATGACGCGTACGAGCAACACAACCTGCGTTACCTGAATGATAACACGGCGCTGTCTTCGGCGTCGGGTATTCCGTATCAGGTGTTTGATGTGTCGCTTGACGGCAGAATCAGCGGCACGGTGGCACTGCATTACAGCGGTGCGACCAAAGCCGGTGAGCGTGTGGCTCTGCGCGCGTATAATGTGCGCACCAAAGCATGGGATACGCTGGGTACCTTTACAGGCACAGGCAGTGTATCGGCGGATGTGGACATTATGACCTACAACGACGGCGGCGTCATTCATGTCGCGGCGGTGCTCGATTATGTCACCAACGGTTCCAACACCATGATCTGGTCGACTGACCCTCAGCACTACACCAAGTTTGAGGATCTCCACGAGTATTACTACACCATTTATCAATATGCGGCCGAGCAATACAAAGCCGGCAAAGCGGGTTACATTCTCACCACGGGCGACCTGGTCGATGATCAGCCTCAAGAAGCCATTACCCCTTATCAATGGGCCGTGGCGGATCGTGCGATGAGCTATGTTGAGGCAGTCGGTATGCCCAACGGCCTGGTGACAGGTAACCACGATGTCGGTACCTTGAATGCTACCGATTACACCAACACGGCACCCAACGCGGATTATTCGCGTTTTTGGGAGACATTCCCCGCGTCGCGCTATGAAAACACGCGCTGGTACGGCGGCAGTCTGAACAACAATACCTCTCACTATGATCTTATCACCATCGGCAATGTGGACTTTCTGGTGATGTTCCTCGGCTACGGCGTGGAAGCCACCGACGAGACGATTGCGTGGGCAAATCAGGTGCTCAAAACCTACCCGCACCGCACGGCAATCGTTGCGACGCACCAATATCTGGATGCGTTGGGCGCCAACTACGCCAACCGCGGCAAACTGATCTTTGATACCATTGTCGATCCGAACCCCAATGTCAAGATGGTTGTCTGCGGACACGACGACGGCTCCGTAACCCGCGAGGTGAAAGCCTCCGACGGCCGCACCGTTTATGAATTGCTGGCCGACTATCAGGGCATCGAAGCGGAAGATCCCGATTTCTATGCCAATGAGCATTGGATCGGCAAAGTGTCTTCTTGCTGCGGCGACGGCTACATCCGTCTGCTGACGGTGGAAGGTGACACGCTTTCGAGCATCACCTATTCTCCTGTGACGGGCCGTTACAATCCTTTCGGCGATATCGAAAACATTACCGTTGATCTTGGTTGCACCACCCCTGACCGCTATCTGTCGACCAACCGCTTCTCGGCGGCGATCCTCGGCAATACGACAACCGCAACCGATGTCGACCGTATGACGGTCAGCGGCGGCAACTATTCGGCGATCACCTATGCGTCCGTGCCGACGGCACCGACCGCAACCGACGCGACGCCGTGGCCCGCCACGACCTATGGCGATGCCGCCATTCCTGCAACTCCGAAATTTTCTCGCGCGGCAAAGAACGGCCCCACCGTGGCGTTTAAGGTGGATGTACTGGAAGCGTGCGGACTCGGTAAGCATCCTGTGCTGAATCGCACGGCAAACTTCGGCGACTACGGTCTGAATCTGAAGGTTGACCTCAACCGCACGCCGTATCTCTATTACTCGTTTGCAGTTCCCGATGGTTCAAAAGCCACATTTGCATTTATCAACGATACCGCCAATGCGCCGTGGATCACCTTCCTTGATGCAACCAAAGGCGGCGCCACGATGAACACAGGTGCGGACAATTGGAACGCGTATGACGGTATCGGAACGCAGTATTTCCAGACGAGCATGACGGGTTGCATCGATATGCGCACCCTGCTCACGAACAGCTCCGCAACCGAGTGGATCGTCGAACAGCTCAATGTGTACAACCCCAATGAGACTGATATCGTGATATCGTATCTGTACTTCGGTTCTGCGCCTATCCAGACGGACGGCACGCAGTTCGGTGATGCCGCGACACCCGCTGACCCCGCGTCGGCGCATGCCAGCCTGCAAGCGCCCGTTGTGAAGCATAAGGTGAATGTACTTGGCGCTGTGCATCTCAACGACAACGCGATTATCTACGAAACCATTAACTACGGCAAAAACAAGCTTGGTCTGGAAGTCGATCTGACCAAAACGCCGTATCTGTATTATTCGTTCGGTCAGTCGGCAAACTCCCGTTTTACCTTTGCGCTGATCAACGAAAACTCCAACAATTCCTGGATTACCTTCCTGGACGCGAACAAGGGCGGCGCCACGATGAACACGGGCGTGGAAAACTGGAATGCGTATGACGGCATCGGCACGCAGTATTTTACGACGAGCATGACCGGCTGTATCGATATGCGTCAGTTCCTCTATGATCAGAACAAGCAGACCTGGACGGTTGAACAGCTGAACTTTTACAGCCCCGACAACAAGATGGTGCAGGTGAATTACCTCTTCTTCGGCTCGGCAGCACCGGGTGGTGACGACCAACAAGCGGTCGATGCGGCGGCGCTGGATACTTTACTCGCCAAGGCAAATGCCACCTCGACTGACGGCATGACCGACGCGACTGTAAAGGCGTTCAAAGCGGCAAAGAACCGCGCAACCTATGTTGATCGCACCGATGTCAACGCAACGGCAAACGCGTATTATGCACTGTCCGAAGCGATGGGCGCGCTGAAACCCACAACGACGACGGAAGTGAGCTCGTCGGGACTTAAACCGCTTGCGACATTTACGCTGGATCCTTCCAGATGGATCTGTAACGACACCAAAGCGGCAATCTCCGACTCCAAATATATTGATCTGGAAGCGGTCAGCGGCGGTATCCGTATGAAGCGCGATCCCAACTGCCCGCATACATGGCCCGGCATTGTTTACACGGGCTCGAGCAAATCGTTCAGTGTTACACCGTACGGCGGATTTTATCTGAAGCTGGATCTGCAAGCCAACACCGGCTGGTCGATAAAGCTTCAGGTGACGCAGGACGGCGTCACCAAAGGCGTGGATATCAACGCGGGCATTGTCAACTCCTTCCACGACTATGACAGCGACAACTTCTACGGCACTTATCAGAATGTGTACGATATCTCAGAAGTGTTCAAGGAATACGGCTTTGATGCCACGGCGCCGTTCTCCGTTTCGGGACTGACGATCCTGTCGGTTGGTCCCAACAGCGCCTGGAACACCTTTAAACGCATTGAGTTCCTCACAGGTTCCTCAACCCCGGCGAGCTATTATTATCTCAACGAAACCATCAAGCGTGCCGAAACGCTGACCAAGTCGATGTACACCTCGGCATCGTGGTCGACGCTGTCGTCGGCACTGTCGAAAGCCAAGACGGCGTCGGGTACTTCGGGTCTCTCGCAGCCGGAGATCAACCTGGTAAAACACCGTCTGGAAACCGCGATCAAAGGTCTTGTGCTGACCAGCCGGAAACAACCGTCCGGCAGTGTGTTGCCCGACGATATCGGCGCTTGGGTAGGCAACAATGTGGCGGTGAAGTATTCGGGCAATGCCACCGTGGTGACCAACACCGACGGTCAGTGGGCATGTGCCGATTATGTGCTCGCCAATGACCGCCGCGTCCGTCTGGACCGCTATCAGCTGGAAGTGGATATGCATATTGCGGGTAACGCCAATATCCTTCTGCGTATCAACGGCGAATGGAAGTCTGTTTCTGCGGATCTTACCGACAATCTCAACGGCGAGGATATCAAGTACGGCACCTACAAGCTGAAAATTCCGCTGACGGAGATGCCGAGCCTTGCGGGCAATGCGACCGCTGTCATTGACGGCATCCGCGTGTGGTCGGTCGGCGCGGTCGGCTCCAATGCCGTGACGATCAATTATTTCAAGATCACGCCGTATTGCGATCACATGTTTGATTACACGATGGCGGAATTCGGCGCAGGTGCGACTCCGACTGCTCCGTTTGCTTATCACGCCGCCGCCAACGGCCCGAATGTCGTACAGAAGGTGGATGTTCTTGCGGCAAGCGGCATCGACAAACACGATGTGTTCACCGGCAACACCTCCTATGGCAATCAGAAGATGCACCTGACGATCGACCTGAACAAGACTCCGTATCTGTACTTCTCCATTGTGCAGCCTGCGGATTCCAAGTGCACGATCGGATTCCATAACGACAGCACTACCGTACCGTGGTTTACTTTCCTGGACGCCAACCTCAACAACATCAACAAGGATGTGGATAATTGGGATGCCTATACCAACGGCTCGCAATATTTCACAGGCAGCGTGACGGGTTGTGTGGATATGCGCACGATGCTCAAGGATGCGTCCGTTACCGAGTGGCTCATGAACAACATCACGGTGTATGTAAGCGGCAGCTGTCGCGCACAGGTCAGCTATCTGTACTTTGGCTCGGCTCCGCTTGACAACGGCTATGAAGAGCCGCCTTACACCCCGGGTGATGTCAATATGGACAGCGATGTCAATACGATGGATGCGCGTATGATCCTCAAAGAGATGGTTCGCCCCGATGCCAGCGATCTCACATCCGCACAGCTTGCGGCGTGCGATTACAACGGCGACGGCAAACGCAACACGATGGATGTCCGTGCCATTCTGAAAAAGATGATCAGCGGATGATCGGAGTCTGCGCATAATAAAAGTCCCGTTTCACAAGAGAAACCTTTGGCTACGGGGGTTTTT
>JAZRTC010000013.1:0-11740 GCA_045651865.1 Acutalibacteraceae bacterium | reverse complement strand
CTTTGACTTCCACTTCAATGTCGGTTGTTGTATCGTTTAATTCGTAAGCGACTTCAACTTCAATAGAAGCACCTTTTTTGATTTCCTTTGTACTGTTATCACTACTGTAATTGGCGCTTTCATCGAGTATAAACGCTTCATTAAGACCAACACCGTTTTGATAAACCTGATCGTCCATTGCGATGTAGAAGGCGGTAGCGGTATCGTTACTGACATTCGCAAAAACATATTTGACGATGACCACATCTTTTCCCTCGAAGTCCTTAGCCAAGCGGCAGGATTCGATATCAACGGTGTATTTCCCCAAAGCGTTTTTGGTTTCTTCTTGCTTTTCTACCGAACCGACCTCGGTGTTGTTTCCGTCGTTTGTATCGGTATCGCTGTCCGAAGAGCTTCCCAGAGCAAACAGACCGAAGGAAAGCAGAACAGCGAGAACCAATAGTACAGTGTAGAGCTTTTTCATTTTGGATTCTCCTTAAATAATAGATTTATGCCAACAACTGCCAATGCAGCTATAACATACATACCAACATCAATAAGATCAGCTGTACCGCTTATGATCGAAAGAGCTTGTGCAAGCTCCCATGCAATACCGTATCCCGCAACAATCAAGGCAAAAATCAAACGGTTTTCTAACAGTGTTGATAAAAAACATCCAAGACTAAATGCCCATAGAGCATCCGGAAGATAAAAACGGATAAATGAGTTTTGACAGATGCATTCCCGGGGAAGAGGCATAAAAGAAGAAACAAGCGTGTGAATAAGGGTGTCTGGACGAAAAACAATATAAATAAGACCGCCCACGGAAAGTGAGAAAATTCCCAAAACTAGAAGTGTTATGTTTTTCATAAGCAGTTCCAATAATAAAATGTTTTGAATAATTATAATACATAAGTGTTCATTTGTCAACATATGTGTTCAAAAACAGAAGAAAATGCACATACAATATACACAGAGGTGAGGCGCGTGTATATACCGATATTGGATTCTGTTATTGTAGGGGAAGTAATTGCTCGTTATCGTAAGCGATGCGGACTGTCGCAGGAGGTTCTGAGCGGGCTTGCGGACATCGGACGAAGCCATCTAAGTGCGATCGAACGCGGTGAGCGCAAGCCGACTTTGGAAACGCTCTATCGCTTATCCAATGCGCTCAATGTCAAAATGAGCGCCATTGTAGCAACGATTGAAGAAGAGATCGAAAAGCATCTGTAAAAAAAGTCCCGCTGTTATCGTGTGATAACAGCGGGACTTTTTTATATTCTCTTATTTGCAAGCTGCGAGGATGAGCTTGGTCAGTTCCACGGGGGGAACGATCACGCCGTCTTTGTAGACGCGCATGTTGCCCGAAGCGATCTCGTCAATGAGGATGACTTCGTCGTTGTTGTAGCCGAACTCAAACTTGATATCCCACAGATCCAGACCGATCTTCTTGAGGTCGTCTGCCACGATCTTGGTGATTCTGAGGGTTTGCTCCTTCATGCTCTCGAACATCGCAGGAGTCATCACGCCCAGTGCCGCGAGGCCTTCGCCCGTGACGAGCGGATCGCCCAGCGCGTCGTTCTTGAAGGTGCATTCCACATAACCGCCCTCAAGCACGGTGCCGTCCGCGATGTACTCGCCGTAGCGGCGGATGAACCTGCCCCTTGCCACCACACGGCAGATAACCTCAAGGCCGTGACCGAACACCGTCGCGGGGAGGAGCTCCATCGTCGCGTTGTCGATATCCGCGCTGACATAGTGGGTCTTGATGCCCGCCGCTTTCAGCAGCTCAAAATAATGGATGGAGGTCTCGTGGTTTGCCTTGCCGATGCCTTCAATGGTCAGGCCGACCGTGTTCTCACCGGGATCGAACACGCCGTCTTTGCCCGTGCAGTCGTCCTTGAACTTGAGCATCACATTGCCGTTGTCGAGCTCGTAAACATCTTTGGTTTTGCCTTCGTACAGTTTTTTCATAACAATTGATCCCCTTTACAAAAAGTCTGGGTAAAAATTCAACGGAAATATTCTATCACAAAATTCGCGCAAGTACAACTACCAAACGAAAAAAAGTTTGTCGAAGAAGCAAAAAAGTTTTTGGCATCCGCATAAGATTGGCGAAAATACGCGAAAAACCGCAGATAACAGAAATTTCACCTTTTCTTCGGTTCTTCGCGCGGTTTCCCGCTTTTTCTTACAGAGAGGTCATTATTGTATCGAAAATTTACCATTTTCTGGTAATTTTTATTTGCCAAACTCTTGCATAAATTACCAATAAATGGTAATATCTTCTTGCACAGAACAGCAAACTACAACATACAAGCGGAGGTTACAAGTATTATGGAAAAACAAATCAAAGTGTTAATGGCCGACAACAGCGAGCAGTTCGGCAAGCCGTGTGCGCAGGTGATGCGCACCAAGGGACTGGATGTCCAGCTTCTTCCGAAAGACGGCCGTCAGCTGCTCGATACGATCGTGAGAGAAACACCCGATGTGGTGATCATGGATGTCTTTCTTCCGAGATTAGATGCGATCGGTGTGATGAGGGAGGCGGCGAATCGCCTGCAAAACGATCGCCCGCATTTTATGGTGATGTCGGGCTTTGACAATGCCGATCTGGAATATGAGACGATGCGCGCGGGCGCGGAGTATTATTTCCTGAAACCGTTTGATGCGGCGGATATGTCCGAGCGCATTGTCAGCCTTTGCCGCAAACGCACGGACGCGCCGCGCATTGACCGCCTCAGCCAAAGCGCAGGAAGCAATCTGGAAATTCAGGTAACGGATATCATCCACCAGATCGGTGTTCCCGCACACATCAAAGGCTATCAATACCTGCGTGATGCTATTCTGATGGCGATTGAGGACGACGGCATCATCAACGCGGTCACCAAGCGACTCTATCCTGCCGTCGCGAAAAAGCATGCCACAACCTCGTCGCGCGTGGAGCGCGCCATTCGTCATGCCATTGAGGTCGCGTGGGACAGAGGGGATGTCGATGTGCTCAACTCCTACTTCGGCTACACCATCCATAACGGCCGCGGCAAGCCGACGAACAGCGAATTTATTGCCATGATTTCCGATAAATTCCGCCTGCAACTGAAGATTTCATAAAAAAGAACCCCACCACGGTGGGGTTCTTTTTTTAATCAAAGCAACAGCCTGCTGTTTCATAGCCCTGCAACAGCAGAATTTCGAGTGAGCCTTCGTATTCCTGTTTGTTTTTGTCACCGATATTGTGCGCCGCGTCGCAATCGGCTTTGTGGATCTTTTTGGAATTGGTGTTGAGAATATATGTCCCTTGCTCACCCTCGGGCAATACCGCCGCGACGGCGTTGCCCGTTGTGTAATCGATTGTCACACCGGGTTGAACATTGTAGCAATACACATAAAAGCAGATGCCCTCGCCGTTGTCCTCGACGGAATACGCTTCCATCGTCACACCGTTTGCAACGGGATTATTGCCGTCGTAAACGGGGGTGACGCGGTACATCACATGGTTGTCGGTCTCTTTGATGTAATCGGCGACCATGTTTTCAAAGGGCAACATCCCTTCGGTGTTCATGTAGCGTGTACCCGTGATGAGGTTGCGCTCGTTGGCATTTTCGCCGGCGAGCTGAAACCCGATCAGGTGACAGCGGTTGTACAGATACTTGCCGTCCACAAAATCAAACTTGATCGTCTGCCAGCCGCTCGGCTTAACCGAGCCGATGCTCTCGCGTTCGGCAGTCGGCATCAGCTCGCGCCCGAGACACGCCACCGCCGTACCGCATCGTCCGAGCAGGTCAAGTGAGCTGTAGTTTTCATACGCATAAACCGTCAGCTCTTCTTCGGCAAACAACGGCACATTATCTTCAAGAATGACATACGGCGTTCCGTTATAAGCAGGGATGCTGTCGAGGGATACGGCAGGAGCATAGGACACAAAGGGAAGCATACAGCCACTCAGCAAGCAAAGCATTAACAACAGCGGCATCAGACGCAACAGCTTCATATCGTCACTCCTTTTCGTAACGGTCAGCGGTGATGGTTTTGTGAGAAGAGCCGACAAAGTCTTCCGATGATACAAGGCGGTATCCCGCTTCAAGCGGATCAAACGGGAAATACCGATCAGCGGGATAGCGGCGGTTCCAGCGATAGAGCAACAGCTCGTCGGGCTTTTCCTGCGGGAACGCGCCATCCTCCACAAAGCAAGCATCCTCCGTCTGCATCTTGTGCACATAATCGGCATCCGCCTGCACGGGTGCGCCTTCTTCAAATTGCGCGGCGGAATACGGACTCATCCACAGCACGGTTTCAGCGCACGCGGCGAGCATATGTGCGCGCAACACGCGATCTTTGCTCTGTCGGCGCGAACCGAACATCATCCCGCCGCAGTCGTCCAGACAAGCGATCAACAGCATAAAAGCACCACCTTTTTCATTCAGTATAGCACATCGGCATGGAGGGTGCAAGAGGTGGCATTGACAAAGGCCTGTTCGTTTTGTATACTGAAATGGATATCAATAACGGAAGTGAACACGATGTTGAAATTTTCACCCGCCGTCTTTGCGGTGGACAATACTTATCAGATTATCACCCTTGTCAACGCGCCGTGCCTGTTTGCTGTGCGCGTGGGGGATGATTGCTATTGCGATCACCATAACGGCGTAATGCGCTCGGATACTGCCGTGCACCGCGTCACCGTGCCGATGGCGGCACTGGATGCGGCGGGCGGCTACACGGTGTGTGTCACACCGATCGTGGAGCGCAAACCCTATTTCACGCAGACAGCCGATGCGCAGGAATATGCGTTCCCGTTCCGACCCGTGCCGAAAACCGGCGCCGTGCGTGCCTATCACATCGCCGATGCACACGGATTGGTGGAGGAACCCATCCAAGCCGCCAAAGCGTTCGGGGAGATGGATTTTCTGATTCTCAACGGTGACCTTATCAGCTATTGCAACGAAGAAGCCGATCTGTACGGCATTTTTCAAATGGCCGATGTGATCACACGCGGCGGTCTGCCGATCGTCTATGCTCGCGGCAATCACGACCTGCGCGGTCGCTTTGCCGAGCATCGCACAGCGTTCACACCGCTTGCGGACGGCAAGTCGTATTATACCTTCCGACTCGGACCTGTCTGGGGTGTGATTCTGGACTGTGCAGAGGATAAGCCCGATGATCACGCGGAATACGGCGGTACAGTCTGCTGTCACGCGTTCCGCCAGGAGCAGACTGCCTTTTTGCAAAAGCTCCTTGCCGAGAAACCGTATGAAGCGGAGGGGATCACCACCCGTGTGGTGATCTCTCACAATCCGTTTACCCGTGTCAAGAATCCGCCGTTTGATATCGAGACCGATCTTTACCGCGAATGGGCGCGCCTGTTGCGCGAGCACTTGCAACCCGCTGTCATGCTGTGCGGGCATTTGCATACCGCCGCGGTGCATCCCGTCGGCGGTGAACTCGACCATCTCGGTCAGCCGTGTGAGCTTGTGATCGGAAGCACCTATCAGGAGAATTTTTTTGCGGGTGCGGGCATCACATTCGACGACGGCAACTGCCGAGTGGTATTCACCGACAATACATAATCCACAAAAAAGCTCCTTGCGGCATTTGTCGCAAGGAGCTTTTTGCTTAGTTCCAATAGTCGGTTTCGCTCGGAAGGTCAATATCCTTCGCGCGAAACACGGGGTCGTCTCCGTTTTTACGCTGGCGGTCATAATCCTTGATCGCACGGAACGCGTATTTGCCCAGAAACAGAATAACGGGCATATTGATGATCGTCATTGCACCCATCGTCACATCGGCGATGTTCCACAGAAGGTCGGCACTCAGTCCTGCACCGAGCAGAACAATCAGCGACGCGACAATGTGATAGATGTGCATAAAGGTTTTGGACGGGATGCGTCCGAGAATGTGGATCAGCGCACGGTCGACATAGTAGAGATTGCCCAGAAGCGTTGTAAACGCAAAGAGGATCATCGCCACCGTGATGAAGATCGGCCCGAACGAACCGAGCGTCTCGGTCAGCGCCGCCTGCACATAGGGCGCGCCCGACAGGTCAGAAGTCGGCTCCACACCCGAGCACATACACATAAATGCCGTCGCCGAGCAGACAAGAATCGTATCGATAAACACCGACAGCACCTGCACCAGACCTTGCTTGACGGGGTGCTTCACATCAGCAGAAGCGGAGGCGTTGGGTGCCGAACCGACACCTGCCTCGTTGCTGAACAGACCGCGCTTGATGCCGTACATCACGCACGAACCCGAAAAGCCGCCGAAGATCGCTTCAAAATTGAACGCATCCGAGAAGATGCGGGCAAATACGGAGGGGAGAGCGGGGATGTTCAGTGCAATGATGAGCAGCGCCACAAGGATATAGGCGACACCCATCAACGGTACGAGGAAGCTCGTGACCTTCAGCACACGCTTGCCGCCGCCGAACAGGCAGTAGCCGACGAGCAGTGCCAGCACCGCACCGATGATCCACGGTGTGTAAGCGGCGTTGTAAAAGTTGTACGCCGAGAAGGTGGATTGCAGGTTGTAGGATGCCAGCATATTAAAGCCGCAACCGTAGGTCAGCACCAGCAACACGGAGAAGATCACTGCGAGCGGGCGGCAACGCAGTCCCGCTTCGATGTAGTAGGCAGGGCCGCCGTAGCTGCCGTCAGGGCCGCGCTTTTTGTAGATCTGCGCCAGCGTGCTTTCAACCAGTGCCGAAGCACTGCCGACGATGGCGATGATCCACATCCAGAACACCGAGCCAAAGCCGCCAAGGCACAGCGCCGTCGACACGCCGACGATGTTGCCCGTGCCGACGCGGGAGGCAGTCGAGACCATCAGCGCCTGAAAGGATGAAACGCCTTTGCCGTCTTGCGGTTTTTCGGTGACACAGCGGAGTTGTTCCTTAAACAGACGGAACGGCGCAAAGCCCGTGCGCACAAAGAAATACAGTCCTCCTGCCACCAGCAGGATAATCAGAAGATACCCGTAAAGGGCGTCGTTGGTCTTACCGATGGCGGTTTCAACCGTTTTCAAGATCGTGTCAAACATCAGCTGTTAAAATCCTCCATTGCTTTTACAATTTCCTCTTTGAGGGTCGGGATCGAGTCGCGGGTCGTCCAGCTGTACCAGTAGGTGTAGCCGCCCAGCGTCAGTGAGGTCGGGGTTGCCATATAGCTGTAATAGCCGTTGACCTGATCCATCGTGATCGTTTTCGAACCCTTGAAGGTGGAACGCATCCAGTGGGTCATTTCCACAAGGCTCTCACCGGGAATACCCATAAACAGATAATCACCAAGGCGCAATACATTGAAATCCACCACACCCTCGCGCGAGGCGAGTTCTTCGTCGGAGAAGTAGCAGGTACGGTTGACAAACATCGGAGAATATGTCGCGCGGTAACGGTCGTCAATAAGGGATTTGACCTCGTGAGCGGGTCTGTGATTATCAATCGCATCGCACAACGCGGCTTCGACGGCTTCTTCGGCTTGTCGCTTGGTATCGTCGTTCCATTCGTCGCGGGAATGCGGCAGATCATCGTTCATCGGGAGCTTGAATTCATAGCGCGCTGTTTTGCAGTTGTCGGGATCTCCCATCGGCACGCGGTGATTGCGGTAGTTATCAAGCAAAAACGCGGCAAGCTCTTCACCGATGCGCTTTGCTTCGGCGGCAGAGCTGTCGTAGGTCACAAAGCCCTCAAACCCCTTTTTCATCGCAAGGTTGGCGCACGGGCCGTTGATGTACATTGCGGGTGCATCAAACGCCGTCTCCATCACCTCGCACAGATAACCGGGCCAGTCGTAGTTGTATTTGTAATCGTGCACATGGTGCGACTCGAACAGCACCGCGACATCGGGATGTGCCGCAAAGCGGGACATCGTGCCGAGGATCTTGCCGCTTTCATCTTTGAATACAAAGAGATAGGCGAGCGGGTCGTTGGGGTTGTCAAACCAGATCGGTTTGTCAAACACGGGCAGATCGGGTTCGTAGCCGCGCAGAAGCATACGACCGGGATCCTGCGAATACGGCTTGCCGTTTTCGTCGTATTTCAGACCCGCCCACACGGTCACGCCGCCGAGTCCGTGCACATACTGTTCACGGTTGTAGGAAAACTTCGTACCTGCATACGCCTCGCTGACTTCGCAGGTGAAGGGTACGGCGCGTTCTTTCATCGCGTTGACTTCATCGGCAACGCGGTTTGCGATGTTGGTGATGACATCGTCGATGAGGATGTCCGCACCGGGGGCGGCGTGGATCTGCAGTTCGTGATACCAGATGTTGTCCGCGTCAATGCCTGTCAGCGCCGCCACCTCGTTGCGGAACTGCGCTGTGTAAGGGCGGGCGGTATCGCCCGTGTCAAACGCGGTGATCAGCACTTCGGTCGTATCGGTCGCAATGTACAGCAAGCGTGCATACAGCTCGGTGCCGAACGGCCAGTACGGCTTCCAGGTATCACGCAGGGATACTTTTGAAAAACAACATTTTGCCATTGTAAACAACTCCTTTATATCGCTTCATCGTCGTCAAACAAATGCGGGTTGCGTTGTAAATACGGCACGGTGAGATCCGCCATTTTAACCGCATCACCGAGGATGCATCGCGCGTCACCGAACTGTCCGTAAATCACCGCACCGCCCGCAACGAAGATCGGCTCCATCTTGTCGTAATGCTCCGACGGATCGACAACGGGGTTTTCGGTGTGGTGGCGGTATTGCGGCACCGTGTACGATACACCGCTTCGGTCGATCACCGTGAAATCCTGCGCGGTCGCCTTCAGGCGGTTGGGGGTGTCGATCCATTCCTCCACGCCGTGCAGATAGGTGTTGCTTTTCAAACTGCATCCCAGAAACAGGATCTGCGCCTGGCGGTCATACAGCTTCCCCCAACAGCCGTTTCGCGGGCAGGGGGTGCGGGTCAGTTCTTCACCTGTGGTGTAGTCTTCGGCATCCCGACCGATCGCCGCGACCGAGTGGGTCGGATGAAGCGAGCGAACGACGCCTTCACGCTTCATAAACAGATTGGTCAGTAAACCGACGCACGACGGCTCGGTGCGCGAATCAAACACCGTGTAGGTTTCGTTCATCTGCCGCCAGGTGTGGGTCGGCAGGATTAAAAGTCCGTCCTGCATATATTCACACAGCGCGTCCAGCACCGTCTCAGCGCCGCCCTCGACTTCGCCGATCGCTTTCATCGAGGAATGCACAAGAAGCGTGCCTTTGGGGTCAATGCCCATCGCGCCGAGTTGAGATTTCAGTTGCTCTTTTGTGTACATAGGTTTTCTTCCTTTCAGGCGCCCATATATCTCTCAGTATATCACAGTCTTCGTCATATTTCCACCATAAATCCCAACTTTTTGAAACCAATGGTTGATTGACAATTATAGGGAGATGTGCTATCCTGTCAGTAATCTGAAATTTTTTAGAAAGAGGTGATGATCGTGACAATGCAAGTATATCATAAAACAATGAATAAAGCGGATGTTGCGTTCATCATCGGCGGCTGTTGCCGTTGATTTTTTCGACGACACATCCGCACGGCGGGTGTGTTTTTTGCTTTTTTCGGTAAGGTTCGCACCCAAGCAGACACGAAACGGAGGCGAATCCCATGTCCATCACCATCAACGAACAAATTGCCGCACTTCGGAAGGCGCGCGGTGTCAGCCAGACAGAGCTCGGCTTGGCGCTCGGCGTGTCATCGCAGGCGGTCTCCAAATGGGAAAAAGGCATATCCTGCCCCGATATTATGCTGTTGCCCTCCATTGCCGCGTATTTCGAGGTAACGGTGGACGAATTGCTTGGATATAAAGATACATAACAACACCCCGCGGTTTTTAAAACGGCGGGGTGTTTTGTTGTTTATACGGTACTCTCCAAAAATGCTGTGACATCGTCAACAGCGGTGTCGGCATGTGCTTTGGTATCGGCGTAAATATTGATCCACACATAGTCATCGGTTTTCGTGCCGATGGTGAATTGGTAGGTGAATTCATCGCCTTTTGAAAGACGGAAAACATCCGATTTTGCTTTGAAACGGAGCGGGACATCGTTGTCGCAAGTATCGAATACAGTGATATGTGTATAGCCGCCTGTCGTGGGGAGTTGACAGAAGTGGGCATTGGGAGACTCGGTGGACAGTATTGCGCTGTATGTAAAACCGTTCACTTCCAGCCAATCGGTAGTGTGTACGGTTTCGCTGTGCTGAGTATACCACTCTTTCAGTTCTTGCGGAAAAGCCACGCGGTTTTGTAGATTTGTCAATACACTGCCGCAGAGGAATACCGCGACAGCAAGAAGCACTACCGTTACAATCGATTTCTTGTTCATTCTGTCTTACTCCTTTTCGTCTGTGCTTCGCACAAATTCTAAAATATCGCCGGGTTGGCAATCCAGTACATCGCAGATTGCTTCCAGTGTAGAAAAGCGCACCGCACTGACTTTGCCCGTTTTCAGCTTGGAAAGATTGACATTCGCTACGCCAACTTTTGCGGATAGTTCGTTGAGGGACATTTTGCGGTCCGCCATCACGCGATCCAGTCGTAAAATAATCGGCATTACCGGCACCGTCCTTTATAAAGTTTCGTCTGCTTGTTGTTGAAGCTCGGCGCCGTATTTGAAAATAAACGCCAATAATTGTAATACAAGGAAGGCAGTCACAAACGAGAGATCCGTACGGTAGACGACCTCATAATTTACGATGCCGTCGTTAAGAAACAGGGCATCAAGATCGTACATATTCAAAATGATGTAATCATAAACAGTGGCGAAAACACTGAGGATACCTCCGCCGATCAAGGTTACCCACGACAGTCGTTTTAAGCGAAGCGTTACGGTTTCGTGGAACGGCTCGCCGTCGATCATAGGTGCCAGAATGCGACGCAGGGTGTACAATACATACGCGAGATAAGCGCTGCCGAGAAGTCCCGTTGCCATAAGAAGTAAAGCATTAGCTTTACTTGAGAGCGATTGTATGTGATCGTCCGCAACTGTAAAAGTGATGCTGTCGAGAGTCAGATCGGGTACGGGTTCAACGAATTCAGCGGCGGGAATACAAAGTCCCAGGATCGACAATACAAGTGAAAATCCGATCAGAACGACGATACACCAAAAGCCGATCTTAAAAAAACTGTCAAGAAGAGATGCGGTTTTACTGAGCTTTTGCATAACAAAACCTCCTGCTGTGATTTGTTTATATCATAGCAGGAGGTTTTATATTTGTCAACTATTTTTTAACGATAAACATTAAATGTTTTACGCTTACTCCACTTCTACTGTGCCGTCGTCCTTGACGGTGACGGTCATATCGTCCTTGACATAGCTGAGGAATTCTTCGCCGAGGCTGTCGATGACGGGCATCGTCACATCGTCGAGCCACACACTGCTCAGCACCGCACCTGCGGCGGCAAGCGAGTCGATGGGCTTGGAAAACAGCATACACGCGGGCTGACGGTGCATGGAACACGCACAGTACAGCACCAGACCGCCCGTGGTAGAGCCAATGGTCTGGGGCAGGCAAAGTGCCTTGCCGACCATGGGCTTTCCGTAAAGCTCCTTGTTGCCCTGGTCGCCGCATTTGACCTCTTTATCGCCAAACTGCAACGCCATCTGGAACGAAGCCAAGGTGTTAAAGCCTTCCTTGGTCACAACCGCCTCGGCAGAAACCTGACCGGGGGTTACAACTCTTCCTTGAAACTGTCTCATGCGTTCTTACCTCCCGTGATGGTGTTGAGAATCTCCGCATCGGTGTAGTATCTTGCACTGGTATAAGTGCGGAGCTTGTT
>JAZRTC010000012.1:0-3738 GCA_045651865.1 Acutalibacteraceae bacterium | reverse complement strand
AGTCAGCACGGTGCTGCTTGTGTTTACCGCGCTGATGGCTGTATGTGCCGTTGTTTTAATGTCCGGCGCGATATCGTTTATGTGAGGTATTTTATGAAAGACCGCGTATTTATTATAATTCTTCTTTCGGTTATAGGTTTGTGCCTTGCTTTGACTATTTTACATTTTATTTACGCAGTTTACGCCTACGAACATTGCTCCATAATCTACTTTATCGGAAAGGAGCTGTGGTGAAATGAAGCTTTTTAAGCAAATTTCAGCGATCTTTTTGGCAATTTTAGTGTTTGCGTCCTTCAATTTCAGTATGTATATGCTCCTAACCCGCAGACTTTCCAACAATTTCAGCGACGCAACGAGAGCGCAAATGGTGGACGTTGGAAGCTATATTCCGTTTGTGGAGGGTTCTGATCTGCCAAGGATCGATTCTTCGCTCAAATTGACCGATAATCTTCCCGTGCTTGACGGCGCGGCGGCGCTGTTGCCCGTGTATGCGGCGTTTGCCAACGCCGTCTATCCCGAAGGTTCGTGTACCTTTGACGGTGAGAGCTACTCTGCCGACAGTGCAATGCAGTTTCGCAACACACTCAAGGCATACAAAGCGGTGGTGGACGGCGACGCGGATATCGTGTTTTGCGCCGCCCCGTCTGCGGCACAGCTTGATTATGCCGCGCAAAACGGCGTGGAGCTGACACTGACACCCATCGGTCGCGAGGCGTTTGTGTTCTTGGTCAATGAGAACAACCCCGTCAGTTCTCTCTCGACCGAGCAAATCCGCGGCATCTACCGTGGGGAATATCACAACTGGCGCGAACTCGGCGGTGCCGACCGCCTGATCGATCCGCTTGAACGCATTGAAGGCAGCGGCAGTCAGTCGGCGCTGGTGTCGTTTCTCGGCAGTGAGCCGACGGGCAAGCATCCCTTAAGTTTTATGGGTGCGTCGATCGGGTTTTCGTTTCGCTATTACACACTTGGCATCCTGCAAAACAGCGGTGTCAAACTGTTATCGGTGAACGGTGTTGCCCCGACGGAGGACAATATCCGCAGTGGTACCTATCCGATCACGGTGCAATTTTATGCCGTCACCCGCAAGGGGGATGCCGATCCGCAAACAGCGGCGATGCTCGACTGGATCCTCTCCGAGGAGGGGCAACAGCTCATCGAGCAAAGTGGCTATGTGGGAATATAAAAACATCTATAAATAATGAGGAGAGTTGATAATGAAACGGGTATTGGCTATTATTCTGGCGGCGGGTATGCTTTTGACCACTACGGGATGCCGCGCTGTATATTGTTGGATACAGGATGAAATGGCTACTCTCAACGACGAGAAACTCCGCCGGGAAATATTGGACACTCTGCAAACCGCAGAGAGTTTTGAGATCACCGCATCAGACGGCACGCTTTTGCTGACGCAGACGGATCTGGAAAAAGTCGAAGCTTTATGGCACATGACGAGTCAGAACGGTGAGATCATTCCCATTGTGCAGATCACATTTCATACGGACAGTGCAAAAAAACTGGCATCCGCTACGGCGCGATACAGAGGACAGGAACTTGTATGTTTGCTTGACGGCGAAGAAGTGATGCGTCCTTTCGTGAATGAATCGATCACCGACGGCGTGATGATCATTTCAGGTGGTTGTATCGACACCTACGAACAAGCGTTGGAACTTGCCTTTCGCATTGAGTCAACCTTGATCCCTTAAAACAACGACAGCCCCGACAAATGTCGGGGCTGTGCCTTTAGGTGTGGGAATAACCCCCGATTCTATCGGGGGAAGAAAAAGGAGCAGAGTGAATCCGTGCCTCCCCTTGTCAGGGGAGGTGGATTTCGGCGTAGCCGAAAGACGGAGGGGTAGTTGAAGCTGACTATATCACGAGTCCCGCTTTTGTGATACAAATGTATCGTGTGAACCCAAAACCCGGTCGGTATATAGCAAAATCCGCAGATAAGCAATATCATCTGCGGATTTCACTATATTCCGGGGTTGCGGCGGGAGCAAGCCCCCGCCCTACGATGGCAAAATTGCTTTAAACTTCCCCGTTAAGATCTTTGTTTTAAAATTCCTCTTTACTGTTGAACTTGTCGAACACAATGGGGGCGCGGTCAAAGAATTCGCGGTTGAGCGAATAGTAGATTGTGCGGCCCTCGTTACGCGCAAGGAGCATACCCGCCTGCATCAACATCTCAAGGTGATAGTGCGTGGCGGTCATCGACAACTCCAGACGGCGCAGGAGCTGTTGGGCGGTGATCTCATTTTCTGCCAGAAGCAGTCGCAGGATCATCACGCGTTTTTCTTCGCTGAGCGCCTTGCCGATCTTGACGATATCGGGCTGGATCGCTTCGCCGATCAGCATCGCCATGCGCGCGGGATAATCGGCACCGAGGATGATAAACGGCGTGTCACCCGCCATATAACGCACGGCGTTTTTGCCCACCAGCATAATGCTGAATGCCATATCCGCGGGCAGGTCGTCCGGTTCGATGCCGTGGCATTTGTTCAGATATTCACTGATATCGCTGAGCTTGACCATTTTCTTGATCGCGTCGAGCTGGGCACGGTTAGCTTTGTAATAGGCGTGCATTTCGTCCTCGCGCTTGGCAAGCGAGAGGAACAGTGCCTCGTAATACGGCGTAGGGTCGATCATTAACGCGAGCAGATGAAATTTGACAAGCGGCGAAACGGGCAATGCGTGAATATCGTTTTTGAGTGCGCACAGATCGCTTGCATCGCCGATTACTTGTTCGGGCAGGTAAAACTGACGGAGCTTTTGCATCATTGTCTGCACATCGGGCAGGCACGCCTTGATGGCATCGACCGAGAAATTTTGTGTGCGGATCATGTGATCATACAGCACCGAAAAGGCGAACGAGCGGTTGTTCACAACCTCGAAGAACGGGCAAAGCTCATCCGCGGGAGCGGTGAAGCGGGACAGACATTCGCGGAAAAACCGCATATCCGCCGCACGCTTTTTGGTGTTGATGAAATTCTCCAGCTTATCCGGCAGATCAATGTTGAAATGCAGGGTGTGGCTGAAAATGACATCCGAATACAAACCGGGTTCCTGACGATAGATCATAGCCATGGTGTTCACTCGCTTTCCTCTGTTTTTTCAGATTCCTTCTTTTTGGGGGTATAGAGCGCGGCAAAGGCGACTAAGCCTGCCACGATAATAACCAGTGCCGCACCCGCGATCACAGCGGCAAGCACTACCTGATCCTTGAGTGCCGCATACACGGTTGTCATGGTGCCGGAAAATTCCGCCTCGGAGGCAACGAAGCTGTCAAGCTCCGCTTGGCCGATGGCGCTGTCACAGCCGGGGACGAGTGCTGCCCATTTGAGAAGCGATGTCATCTCGTCGGCGGTGGTGTAACCCGCCGCATAATCCTCGGGCAACACATTGGTCTTGAGGAAGTCAATGAGCGTTTGAGCGCCTGCCAGATGTTCGGCTTCGTCGGGGTGTCCTGCACCGCCGCTCGTGCCTTTGGGCAGGATGCAGAAATAATAGCCTGCGTCCGCGCCGCCGAGTTCCTCAACCATCTCGGTCAGACCTTTTTTAAAGGTAATGCCCATCATACCCGTTGCCCACACGATTTTGGCATCGGGGTTTTTGTCGTGCACGATTGCCGTCAGGTTTTTCATACCCTTCAGAATCTGAGCTTCGGATGTAAACTTCGTTTTGCGCACCGAGTTGTCGTTGGTGCCCAGATTGATCACCACGATATCGGCAGGGCGC
>JAZRTC010000011.1:0-4489 GCA_045651865.1 Acutalibacteraceae bacterium | reverse complement strand
TTCCTCCATCAGCACACGGCGTTCAATGCCGATATCGCGGGCATATTCAATGATTGCCGATTCGGTTGGGTTGAGCAGCAGATGGTTGTCCACACCGATTTTTTGTGTATCGGTTGCGGTGCACATCGTCGCCAAGCGGATCAATGCCTGCACGCGGTTGCTGGGCATACGGGTCAGCTCTTCGATATCTTCACCCGTATAAACGCTGACAGGCTTTTTGACATCGCCCGTCAGTGTGCCGGTTTTATCAGCACAGATAACCGTTACGCGGGACAGTGTGTCCATCACCGACAGTTCACGCACATCGGCGGTGTGGGTGACAACATGCTGCATACCCATGGTCATCGCGACCACTGCCGCAACGGTCAGGCCGGCAGGAATCGAAATGGCGGCAACGGTCAAAACAGGCGGAATGACAGCAAGAATAGCGCTGAGTCCCGTGAGGTTACGCAGGATTGCCACGATCAGCAGAATGACCGAGATGACCAGCACAGGCAGTGTGATCAGGCGTTCCAGTGTTGCCAGATCTTTGCTCAGTCCCGGCAGAGGGGAGGCTTGATTGTTCGGGTCATTGAGCATCAGTGCATATTCCGTGCTCTGACCTGTTGAAACCACAATCGCCTTACCTTTACCGCGGCTGACACCGCATCCTGCATAAATCATATTGACACGCTCTGAGATCTGCGTGATGCCGTCCAGCGTTGTTTCGGCATTTTTGGCAACATCGGTCTCGTCACCTGTCAGGATGTATTCGTCCATAAACAGATCTTCAGCGGAAACCAGACGGCAGTCAGCAGGGATGATCATACCGGCTTCCAGGAAGATCACATCGCCGCGCACGATATCCGCGGCACTGACCGTGACGGTTTCACCGCCGCGAAGCACGGTGACAGTCGTAGTTTGAGTATTGGTAATGTTGTGGAGCTTTGCAGTGGCATATTTCTGCCAGATCGCAAAGATGAAATAGCCAATCAACGGCAAAAGAAGCAGGATGATCGGTTCTACAAGAGAAGCGGGGCGCTTGAGATACAACAAAATGATGTTGTAGCAAAACCAGAAAATCGCCGCAAGAGTGATAAAGGTCGAAGGCATCGAGCGGAAATGAGCGCCAAATTGCTTCCACACAGAGGTGGTATGTTTTTCGTGATATTGATTTTCACCGAATTCTGCAAGGCGGGATGCCGCCTCATCTTCCGATAAGCCTGTATCGAGATTGGTCTGCAATTCCTTTGCAATTTGATCGGGAGTTTCATGATGCCAGATCATGAGAATCACGCTCCTTATATTTATAAAAATACATAAATTGGCAGTATATATTTCATTATAACGCATTTCATCCAAAAAATAAAGAGGTAAATCTGTAAAAATACGATAACAGTTTTGTTTTTCTTGTGGCGTCGTTTCGTTGACTTTGCAGAGAGGCTGTGATATAATCGGCACAGATTACAAAAGAAGGAGGCGGGTGCTGTGAAAAAACGCGACCCTATCGTGATCATCGGCGGCGGTGCAGCAGGACTTGCGGCGGCGGTTATGGCGGCTCGGCGAATCGGCGGTGAGCATGTTCTGGTGCTGGAAAAACAACCGCGTGTCGGCAAAAAATTGCTTGCTACGGGCAACGGCACCTGCAATCTGTCGAATATACATGCTTCGGTTGCACATTATCACGGTGCGGACCCTGCTTTTGTCAAGCCGGCTCTCAAGCGGTTTACACCTGAGGATGCAAGAGCGTTTTTTGCTTCTGTTGGGTTATGCACGGTCGTGCGTGAAGACGGACGCATTTATCCGTTGTGTGCGCAGGCTTCGGCGGTGCTTGATTGCCTGCGTATGGAACTGGAACGCCTTGGTGTTTCTGTGCGTTGCGATACGACGGTGACGGCATTACAACCGATCGCCAACGGTATTTGCGTGAAAACGGAGCAAACGGGCTCTGTCACAGCATCCGCTGTTTTGATGGCGGCGGGTGGTGCGGCGTCGGCGTCGCTCGGTGGTTCGGCGGAGGTGTACCGGTTGCTGACCGATCTCGGTCATGTAAAAACACCGCTCTTTCCCGCGATTGTGCAGATCCGCACCGATCGTGAGTCGGTCAAGGCGGTTAAAGGTATCCGCGTGGATGTGGGGTTGTCGTTGTCGCTTGACGGTCGGAAAATCGCGACCTCCGAGGGTGAGGTTTTGTTTGCGGATTATGGCGTTTCGGGGCCTGCTGCGATGCTGATCGGTCGTGCGGCGGCGGATTGGGAGCGCCGCAAAAAAGGCGTTATGACGCTGTCGCTGGATGTGTTGCCGACCCTTTCCAAGGATGAACTTCTGCAGGATCTGGAGTGCCGCTGTGCTATGGACACCTCCCGTACTCTGGAGCATTTGCTTACAGGTCTGCTTCAGAAACGGCTCGCGCAAACCATTCTGAAGTCGGCAGGTTTCTCGCTTTCCCAAACAGCTGGTTCGTTGTCGGCGTCGGATAAAACGCGTATGGTCAACACAGTGAAGAACTGGACACTGCCCGTCACGGGAAGTGCAGGCATGAATGCCGCACAAGTTACGGCAGGCGGGTTGGAAACGCGCGGCTTCGATCCCTTGACGATGGCATCCAAAACGGTACCGCATCTGTATGCCGCAGGTGAAGTGCTGGATATCGACGGCGATTGCGGTGGCTTTAACCTGCAATGGGCATGGTCGTCTGCGTATACAGCGGCTATGGCAATGACGGAGGAATGGCTATGATTCGTATTACCTCACTTTCTCTGCCCCTGAATTATGAAAACAAGCCGCTTTCCTCTTTTGCGGCAAAAAAACTGAATGTTTCAGCAGAGCGTATTGTGTCGTGCGTCCTTGCCAAACGCGCGGTGGATGCGCGAAAAAAGGACGATATCCGTTTTTCGGCAACATTGGATGTCTGCTTGGATCAGAATGAGCAAGCCGTGGTGGATCGTTTGCACGACAACCGTGTGCAACTGTACACCCCGAAAACATATACCTTCCCGACAACTTCGTCGCTTTCTTCGCGCCCTGTCGTGATCGGAAGCGGCCCTGCCGGTTTGTTTGCCGCACTGACGCTTGCCAAAGCAGGCGCAAGACCGATCCTGCTCGAACGCGGTGAGGCAGTCGAAGACCGCAAACAGGCAGTAGAGACTTTTCAGAAAACGGGCGTTCTCCGCACGGACAGCAATGTGCAGTTCGGCGAAGGCGGTGCGGGTACTTTCTCGGACGGTAAACTGACAACAGGCATTAAAGATGTCCGTTGCCGTGCTGTATTGCACGCGTTTGTCGAAGCGGCAGACGGCACAGCGGACGATATTCTGTGGCAGGCAAAGCCTCATCTCGGAACCGATCGCTTGTTTTACATTGTCCGCAACCTGCGCCGTGAGATCCTGTCTCTCGGCGGTGAGGTGCGCTTCTCAACGCAAGTCACCGACCTGATTGTGAAGGACGATCGTCTTGTCGGATTGCGTTTGCAAACACAGGACGGGGAAGAGGAGCTTGCCTGTTCAGCGGCAATTCTTGCCATCGGACACAGCGCCCGCGATACAATGCAGATGCTGTGTGACCGCGGTGTCCGTGCAGAGCAAAAACCGTTTGCGGTCGGCGTGCGCATCGAACATCCGCGTGAGATGATTGACCGCAGTCAGTACGGTCGCTTCGCCTCCCATCCGGCACTTACGGCGGCGGATTATAAGCTGAGTTGCCGCTTGCCCGACGGTCGAGGTGTGTATTCATTCTGTATGTGCCCCGGCGGTGTGGTCATTGCTGCGGCGTCGGAAGAAGGCGGTGTCACCGTCAACGGTATGAGTGAATTTGCCCGTGATGCCCGTAATTCCAACAGTGCCTTGCTTGTCGGTATTTCGCCGTCGGATATGGAAGGGGATCACCCGCTCAGCGGTGTGGCCCTGCAACGCGAAATGGAGCGTGCCGCCTTTGTGCTCGGCGGTTCGGATTATCACGCGCCTGCACAGACGGTGGGGGATTTCCTGTCGCATAAAGAAACAACCGCGTTCGGCGATGTGGTGCCGTCGTATCTTCCCGGTGTGAAAGGTGCGGATCTGCACCGCTGTTTGCCGTCCGTTGTGGCACATTCGCTGGAAGCGGCGTTGCCCGTGTTCGGTCGTCAGATCAAAGGGTTTGACCGCTTGGATGCGGTTATGACAGGTGTCGAATCACGCAGTTCTTCGCCTGTGCGCTTTTTGCGCGATGAACACGGCGAATCTTCCATCAAAGGTTTATATCCCTGCGGAGAGGGTGCGGGTTATGCGGGGGGCATTATGTCCGCCGCTGTGGACGGCATCCGCTGTGCCGAATGGGTTTTAAACGAATAATTTGCCACGGAAACAACGGCTTGCTGCCGTTGTTTCCGTGTTTTTTCGTCATCAATCGACAAAAGGTAAAGACGGTAATCAAATAAAATTTTAGAAAATATCAAAAAAGGGGTTGATTTTTTTCGAGTAATCGTCTATAATATAGACATATCAAACAAAACATATATCGCGGAGTGGAGCAG
>JAZRTC010000010.1:0-6207 GCA_045651865.1 Acutalibacteraceae bacterium | reverse complement strand
ATCAAGCACTCCAACGCCAATATTCAAAAAGCGAAGGATCTGCTTGGGTATGACCCCGACTACGATTTTGCCCGCGGCCTGAACGAAGCCGTCGCGTGGTATAAGGAGAATTTGTAAAACAAAGGAGTGAGGGCATTGCGTATACTGGTAATTTCCAGATCCGCATGGAGAAATGATAACAGTACCGGCAATACATTGACGGATTTTTTCTCCGATATGCCCGACGCCGAGATTTATAGTCTTTGTATGCGCGAGCAACCGCCTCAAAACGGTATTGCAAAACGCAATTTCTATGTTTCGGAAAAACAGATGCTTCGTAAAATACTCGGAAAACCGGCGGCAGTCGGTGCGGAAAATTCGCCCGAAAGCGATGACGACGGCACCGAAAAAGCCATGTATGATAAAGCGAAACGGCATCCGAATTATTTGTTGTATGCAATGCGTGAAATGGTGTGGAACTTGGGCGGATGGCAAAATGATTCGCTCAGGCAATACATCACGGAAATTGATCCCGATATTATTTTCTTTCCTACATTCGGACATTATTATCCGCACAAACTGCTTCAATATTTGCATACATTGACGAATGCAAAAATTGTCTTGTTTCATGCGGACGACCATTACACTTTAAATCAATGTTCGTTGTCTCCGATTTATTGGTTGTACCGTTTCGGACTTCGAAAATGGATGCGTCGCACGGCGACCATTGCGGCGGTGCAATATTGTATTTCGGATGTCCAAAAAGCGGATTATGACAAAGCCTTCGGTTGTGAATGCAAGCTTTTGACGAAGTTTGCGGATTTCGATGGCGAACCGCCGTTGAAAGAAGCCTACGGAAAACCGTTGCAGCTTGTGTTTACAGGCAATATCAATATCAACCGTTGGAAATCGTTGGCGATACTTGTAAAGGTACTCCGTCGCATCAATCAAGACGGCGTGAAAGCCCAGCTTCGTATTTATACGGCGACGCCGATGACCGAGGCGATGCAAAAAGCTCTGGATGTAACCGACACCTCGTTTTTAATGGGCGCGGTTCCGTCAAGCGAGATCCCGCGTATTCAAAGTGAAGCGGATATGCTTGTTCACGCGGAAGCGCTTGACCGAAAAAACCGATTGACAGTGCGTCAGTCGTTCTCCACTAAGATTGTGGATTACCTCAAGTCCGCCCGTCCGATCGTGGCCGTCGGACCCAAAGAGGTAGCATCTATCAAGCATTTGATTGATCACGATTGTGCGATTGTCGCGGATATGGAGCAAGAGCTCTATGAAAAGTTGTCGGCGGTCATTCAACAGGACGATCAATTGCAAAAACTTTCCGAAAAAGCGTTTGCTTGCGGAAGAGCTTGTCACAACAAACGAGCCATGCTCGAAATGCTCAAGCTGGATTTTCAAGCGTTGTGTAAGTAACAAAAATGGGAGGAAGGAGGAGAGCGTATGCTCCCGTATGTGCTATTACTGGTCATACCGATGGTGTTTGCATTTGTGGCGATCGACCGCTCAAATCGTCCTTCCTGTTTGTTGATCGGAGCGAATAATCACCCGCGGGTTCATAAACACAACCTGGCACTCCCGATATTTTTCCTTTTGTTTTTCCTAATGCTCGCCCTGCGTCATGAAACGATCGGACGAGATCTGGATATTTACAAAAACTTTTTCGAGATCTATCCAAAACAACCGCTGGAATTTTTTGATTTGTTTCGCACCGAATCGTTGTATCGTTTGCTCAACTGGGGTGTGGGACAACTTACAGACAGTTACCAAGTATTTTTAGGGGTGATCGCGGCAATTACAGTTCTTCCGGTTGCATGGATGTATTGCCGATATCGGCAGCACGGCTATATGCAGATCGCCATCTTTGTTTGTATGTCCTCATTTGTGATCTATTTTTCTGCATTGCGTCAAGTGATCGCCATTGCACTGGCTGTTATGGCGTATCACTGCGTCAAAACAAAGAAATGGATTTTATATCTTCTTATTACGGTGATCGCCCTCGGTTTTCACCATTCCGCATTTATGATTTTGTTTATGTATCCGCTGTATTATATGCGGTTAAAAAAGAATCATCTGTGGTTTGTTGTGCCGATTCTTGTGCTGATGTTTGTATTTAACCGTCCGATTTTCCAGATAATGACAATGGTGCTCAGCTTTTTCGGAGAGGAATACGAGCTGACTGACACATCCACCGGCGCATACACAATGTTGATCCTGTTTTTGGCATTCGCCGTGTATTCGTATGTGGTGGCGGACGAATCGAAAATGGACGACGAGCTGTTTGGATTGCGCAATTTCCTGTTGCTGACAGTCATGTTACAATGCTTTGCACCGATTCACACATTGGCGATGCGGTTGAACTACTATTTTATATTGTTTATCCCGATGACGATGGCAAGGTTGATCGATATTCCCAAGCCGAATATGAAACAGATTGCCAAATTGGCGTCGTTCCTGATCGCCTTGTATTTCACTTATGATTTTCTCAGCAAAACCTATCAGTCATATATAACGGGACTCAGTGCGCTTGACACGATCCCGTACAAGTTCTTTTGGATGAATTAACCTGAGCGGAAAGGGCGATGGTATGAAAAAGCAAACACTCGCGATCGCGGTACTTGCGTTGGCATTGGCTATAAGTCTGACGGTGAACATGGTGCTGTGGTGCACTTGGCCGTCCGTGGAAGAGGCACCTTCGCCGAATTCGCCGGAAGCGCCTCTTGTAACGGCGGATCCCGAAAGAAAGATGATGGAGATCACCACGCCGTACGGTGTGGTGCAGTATCCCGAGGAATATCGCGCGGCACTTGTGCACGAGGGTAATCAAAACGAAGCGGTGTATACGCATACATTTTCGATGGTTCGCGGCGAAGCACACATTGAGTTGTTCGCGCTCCATATCGGAGATGAAGAACAAGGCACATGGATTGGTTGGGTAGATGCAAACGGAACGCAATTGCCGATCACGGTGACATCCACGGCGATTGCATCAGACGATACCTGGTCGGACGCCGATACGGATCAATTTGCGTCGATGCAGATGGCGATCAACGATGTGATTGCGTCGGTGCAGAAATGGAAGGGTTTTAGCGAATAAGATAACAACGGGGAAGGAGGAGAGTGCTTGTGAAGATCGTGCAGATCAACGCCACCTGCGGTGTCGGCAGTACCGGCAAGATATGTGTCGGCATCAGTGAACAGCTGAACGGGCAGGGGATAGAGAACCACATTCTTTACAGCAGCAAGACCGACGGTTATGCACAAGGCATCGCGGTCTCCTCCGAACGCTATGTAAAAATACAGGCGCTCAAGTCCAGATTGCTCGGAAATTACGGCTTTAATTCCGTTGCCGCGACAAAGCGAATGGTCAGGGAGCTTGACCGTATACAGCCCGATCTGGTGCATCTGCATAATATCCACGGGCACGATTGCCACTTGGAATTGCTGTTCTCTTATTTCAAGAAGAACAACACCAAGCTTGTCTGGACATTCCACGATTGCTGGACATTCACGGGCTATTGCACTTATTTTGACATTGTTAACTGCGACAAATGGAAAACAGCGTGTCACCATTGTCCGCAAAAACGAACATTCACATGTGCCTTTGACCAAAGTCAGCGATTGTTTTCCAAAAAGAAGCGTTTGTTCGAAGGACTCGATCTGACGATCATCACGCCTTCCGCATGGTTAGCGGAGATGGTGAAAGAATCGTTTTTCAAAGAGTATCCCATAAAGGTGATCTACAACGGCATCGATTTATCGGTGTTTCAGCCGACACAGAGTGCATTTCGCGAGAAGTACGGAATTGCACCGGATAAAAGTATCGTGCTCGGTGTGGCATTCGGTTGGGGTCCTCGAAAAGGTTTGGATGTGATGATTGAGCTTGCGAAACGACTGGATACCGACCGCTATCAGGTGGTGCTTGTCGGCACCGATGATGCGGTGGATCGGCAGTTGCCGCCCGAGATCCTGTCCATTCATCGCACGCAAAATCAAGTCGAACTCGCCGAGATTTATACGGCGGCGGATGTGTTTGCCAACCCGACACGTGAAGAAGTGCTCGGGTTGACGAATATTGAAGCCAATGCTTGCGGCACTCCGGTTGTTACATTCCGCACGGGCGGCAGTCCCGAGTGCATTGATGCCTCGTCGGGATCGGTTGTAGAAAAAGATGATATAGACGGCTTTGAACAGGAAATCGTGCGTATTTGCGAAACACAACCGTTTGAGGCGGGGGCGTGCCGTGAGAGAGCACAGGCATTTGAGAAAGTCGAACGATTTACGGAGTATGTGAGGTTTTATGAAACCATTATCGCTGAATGAAATCAAACAGATTGAATTTGAGCTTTTGAAAACATTTGACGCGTTTTGCCGCGAGAATCATATACGGTATTTTCTGTCCAACGGCACACTGCTCGGTGCAGTGAAATACAAAGGCTTTATCCCGTGGGATGACGATGTGGATGTATTGGTGCCGCGTGAGGATTACGATCGCCTGATCGCAACATTTCAAGACAGCGATAAGGTGTGTCTGATGTCTATGGAGAGAGAACCGCAGTATTTGTATCCGTTTGCAAAGCTTTGTGATACCTCAACCGTTAAGGACGAAACGGGATTGGATAACGGTGTGACGCTCGGTTTGAATATCGATGTGTTTCCTCTGGATGCGTGGGATGACGATTTGCAAAAGGCAAAGCGGGAAGCGGCAAACATCAAGAAAAATATTTCCCGCCTGAGTCTGGCAAAGTTGCGCAGACCGAATGTACCGGGGACTGTCAAAAAACTGGTGCAGGGTCTGATGATGTTACCTTGTAAACTGCAAGGCTGTCAGGTATTCCTGCGTCGCATTGTAGCAGAAAGCAATAAAGCGGAGCAGGAGGGCAAGGTGCATCTCGGTTGTAAGGCGTGGTGCATTTACGGTGAGCGGGAGATCATTCCTGCGGAGGTATTCGCAAGCACCGTCGAGGTGGAGTTTGAAGGACAAGCCTTTCCTGCGCCCGTCGGATACGATACCTATCTGCGCAGCCTCTACGGGGATTATCGACAAGATCCGCCTCCTGAAAAGCAGAAAACCCACCACGGGTTCATCGCGTATCGTTTATAATTCGGTACACACAGTTCGACTGTTTGTATATAAAAAAATTTTAGCAAAGGAGCAAAAAACATGAAAAGACTGTGTTCTTTGGCATTGGTCGTGGCGATGGTACTGTCGCTGTTGCCGATGTCGGTCTTTGCAGGTTTCTATGAGGATTCGCTCAAAGAAGCGAACTTCACAGTGATCAGCAATGACGAATCGACGCTGGCACCCGGCGTCGAACTGAACGAGCTGGTTGCATATAACAAAAACAACCAGCGTGTCGAAATGTATGTCACGACGGTGGATCCTTCTGTTGACACTGTTCAGCTGAAGGCAAACTATCTCAACAACCAAAACGCCGTGTTTGGCATGCAGACCTTGAGCGAGCAGGTCGCCGCAATGGAGGCGAACTATGAAGAGCCGTTCAAGATCGTGGCAGGCATCAACGCCTCCTACTACAACACCACCACGGGTCAGCCCACCGGTGCGTTTGTGATGGAAGGTAAAGACGCTTCTGCCAGCGGCGATGGCTACGCGTTCTTCGCAATGCTGAAGGATGGCACCTATATGATTGGTGACAAGGGCGAGTATTCCAAGTATAAGGATCAGCTCCAGGAAGCCATCGGCGGTTACATCCACATCGTCAAAGACGGTCAGGTGGCGTCGGGTCTCGACAAGACGACTCTCTATCCCCGCCAGACGATCGGTATGACTGCAGAAGGCAAGGTCATCATTATGACTGCTGACGGCAGCCAGGCTCCCACGACGGTCGGTACGACTGTTCAGGAGCAGGCGGAGATCATGCTGTCCCTCGGTTGTGTGGATGCACTTCACCTCGACGGCGGTAACTCCGCCACCTTCGGAATCATCCCCGAGGGTTCTGACAAGTTCGTGACGAAGAACTCGCCTTCGGGTTATTCGGAGCGTGCGGTGTCCAACACCCTGATGATCATCTCCACCGCTGTGGCGGACGGTACGTTCGACCATGCGGTTATCGAAGGTGACTACGATTACTATGCGCCGAATTCGACCTATACCTTCTCGGCATTCGGTGTTGACGCGACCAACGCGGCAGCGGAGATCCCCGCATCGGCTGTGTGGACGCTGTCCGACAGCAGCTTCGGTACCATTAAAGACGG
>JAZRTC010000009.1:0-7281 GCA_045651865.1 Acutalibacteraceae bacterium | reverse complement strand
GAACCCCGAAAACTGGAAATATTCACTGACGGAAAGCGAGGAACTGCTGAACGCTGTCTGCGCCTATTACCGCGACCGCTTTGATGTCACGATCACCCCGGACATTATCACCGCTGTCAACGGCTCACAGGAAGGTATGGGGCATCTCGGCATGGCGCTTTGCGACAAAGGCGATGTGGTGCTTCTTCCCGACCCCGGTTATCCCGCGTTTGAAGCGGGCGCGCTTCTGGGGGAAGCCACCATTGAGACCTACCCGCTGATCGCGGAATACGGCTTTATGCCGCGACTGGATCTGATCGACGAGGAGATCCTCAAAAAGATCAAATACATGGTCGTATCCTACCCTTCAAACCCCGTCGGCGCCGCCGCACCGAAAGAGGTCTACGAGGAACTGATCGGTTACGCCAAGCGCTATGGCTTTATTCTCATCAGCGACAACGCCTATTCCGACATATTGTTTGACGGGCGAGAAGGATTCTCGTTCCTGTCGCTCGACGGTGCCGCCGAAGTGGGTGCGGAATTTTTCTCGCTGTCGAAATCATTTAATGTCACAGGTGCCCGTATTTCCTTTTTAATCGGCAATAAGAGCGTGATTGAGGCGATGAAGCTCCTTCGCTCCCAATACGACTTCGGTATGTTTACACCTATCCAGAAGGCCGCTGTCGCGGCGCTGACGGGCCCGCGCGACGAAGTGAAGCGTCAATGTGCGGAATATCAGGCGCGGCGGGATGCGCTGTGCGGCGGACTGCGCCGCTACGGCTGGGACATTCCCGACAGCGACGGCACGATGTTTGTGTGGGCACCGCTCCCCGCAGGCTACACCGATTCGCAGGCATTCTGCAAACAGCTGGTGCGTGAGACGGGTGTGCTGTGTACCCCCGGTGCGGCATTCGGCAAGCGCGGTGAAGGGTATGTGCGATTTGCGCTGGTATTACCGCCCGACGAGCTTGCACAGGTTGCGGATGTCATCGGACAAAGCGGCATGCTGAAATAACAGAAAACGGCGATGGAACACGGTTTTTCCGTATTTTATCGCCGTTTTTAATTTTTGAAACAAAAAACGAGAAAATGAGCAAAAACGAGAAAAACAAAGAGAAAACGAGAGAATGTGGGTTGTAAATTAAAAAATCGGGGATTTTGGGGTTGACAGCCGTCCGGAAATATGGTATTATCATCGCCGTGAGTTAAACAACATCAAACAAACAGGAGGTATTTCACATGTCCACTTACATGGAAAAAGCCGGTCAAGTCGACCGCAAGTGGTATGTCATTGATGCCGCCGGTAAATCCCTCGGTCGTGTGGCTGCTCAAGCGGCTGTGTTGCTTCGCGGCAAGCATAAGCCCACCTACACTCCCCATGTGGATTGCGGCGATCATGTCATCATCATCAACTGCGGCAAAGCTGTCCTCACGGGCAACAAGCTCCGCAACAAGTATTGGTACCGTCACACTGGTTGGATCGGTGGCCTGAAGGCTACCCAGTACAGCACCCTGATGGCTCAGCGCCCCGAGAAGGCGATGGAGCTTGCTGTGAACGGTATGATCCCCAACAACACCATCGGTCGTCAGGCGATGACCCGCCTGCGCGTTTACGCAGAGTCCAACCACGCTCACGAGGCTCAGAAGCCCGAAGAGTTCAAGCTGTAAGAAAGGAGGCTGTAAACAATGGATTACAATACCAGACCGTTTTTCTACGGAACCGGCAGAAGAAAGAGCTCTGTTGCTCGCGTTCGTTTGTACGCAGGTACCGGCAAGGTGACCATCAACGATCGTGACATCGATAGCTACTTCGGCCTCGAGACCCTGAAATTGATCGTTCGTCAGCCTCTGGAGCTTACCGGCACCGCTGACAAGTTTGACATTGAGTGCCGCGTCAACGGCGGTGGCGTGACCGGTCAGGCCGGCGCGATTCGTCACGGTGTGGCTCGTGCGCTGCTGCAGTACAACAGCGAAGAGCTTCGCCCCCTGCTCAAGAAGGCAGGCTTCCTGACCCGCGATCCGCGTATGAAGGAAAGAAAGAAGTACGGCCTCAAAGCCGCTCGTCGCGCTCCCCAGTTGTCCAAGCGCTGATTTTACTTCATCAAGCACAAAACCCGAAACCGTTTGGTTTCGGGTTTTTCTTTTTGGGGTGTATAGTAACATCGCAGGGCACGGAATCGTGCGGATTTTGTGGGACGGGGAACCCGTCCCCTACGATGCCGCCTGCAAGTCGGAGATATGCGCCCTGCCTCCCTCATTGAGGGAGGTGGCACGAGCGTAGCGAGTGACGGAGGGAGTTTTTATGTCAACCGCTCCACATACTCCCCCAGTCGCGCCTGTCGGCGATCCAGCCCCCTCTAAGAGGGGGCCACGGTGCGTCCGAAAGGACGCGCATCACATCCGTCCCCCACGAATGTTTATGCAAATTTGATCCGTGTACGCAGGGGCGGAGAACGCTTTGCGGGAGGGCGTGGAAGCCCTCCCCTACAACATAAAACCGCGGGGTTGCAGACAGCAACCCCGCGGTTGTTTATTTACGCATTGAGCATAATGAGCAGCTGACGGACATCGTTGGTGTTGACAATGCCGTTGTCATCCGCATCGGCGGCGAGCTTCTGCGCTTCGCTGAAGCTGTCGCCGTTCATGGTGTATTTCAAAATCGCACGCATACCGCTGGTGCTGATCTTACCCGTGCTCAGGACATCGCCCTTAACAATGACGGTAAAGCTGCCGAGCGTCGTGTTTCCGCTTGTCACAGTTACGGTCTGGCCCGTTTTGGCAAGCGTTGCGCCGCTGACCGCTGTGCCGTTCTCATACACCGTCACCGTGTATGCCGAGTCAATATTCGCCATCCAGCTGTCAAGCGTTGTATTCGCCGCCACACCGCTGATATAGCCGTTTTCGACCGTATAGACATCCGACTCCAGCACAGTGCGCGGGGTCGTCTCGGACTTATAAACGCCGTCTGCGAAGTAGCCGCCGTAAGTCGTATTGGTCAACTGCAACGCGTGGAGATCCAGCGTACCTGCGCAAGCAAGCGTAATCGTCACGCTCTTGACGGTGCTCATGCCGTTGGCAGGAAGCACATCGTTCCAAGTATAACAACTCAAAAGATCAAAGTTTTTCCAATACGATCCCGCAGGAATCGAACCGCCCGTTGACGAAAACGCAGGGCCGAATTCGCTGACAAGACCGTATGTGGTATCTCCCACCGTTGTTGTCACATTCAGCTTGATATCAAAATCGGCAGTCGATTGCACATTGATCAGCCAGTTTTTGAGCACCGACACCTTGACAGCGTCGTTGAGCGTCATGGTGATCTCATAACCGCTGTCAGAATCCGCTGTAACGGAAAGCTGACCGTTATCATAAGTGTAGCCACCCGGGAGCGTTTCGTTCTTCACGGTGATGTCGGGGCTGATAAGCGGGATTGTCTGCTCGACCTGATCATCCGATTCCACGCCGATATCGTTTGTCAGCGACAGATCACGCAGGATCAGCTTCTTGCCGACATAACCCGCATTCATCACGCGGATGGCGCTGAGCGACAGCGTACCGTCGGCATTGTAAGCACCGTCAGGGAAGGTGACGCCGCTCAGGTCGATCTTGCCGCTTCGCGCGACATCGTCACCCTTGACATCGCCGCTGCCCGAGGAGATATTGGCGCCGCCGAAATACGACTGAATGGACAGCTTATTGGCGCTGGTGCCCGTCGTCGGCGTCGCGCCGTTGAAAAAGAGGATGATGTTGACTTTGCCGTTGGTTTCAAGGGTGTAATCGTACGCAAGTGCCATCGATGCGGGGTCAACGGTGATCGGATTGGTGAAGATATAATCCGCTGCAGGCCAGGTGCCGCTGTCGGCGCCGCCGCTCTTATACAGCACCTGTGCGCCGTTTTCCGTTGCCGCCGCGGCATTGGTCTCCAGCACCCACTTGGACGAGGAGGACGGCAGGATGCTTTGCTTATTATAGGTTGCGCCCTTGCCCGGCTCATAGCCGCTCAGGTCGAGTGTTGTGCCGACAGGCACCATGCGGCGAAGCGAACCGGCAAGTGCTTTGCCGCCCGAATAGGTGTTGATCGCCAGCACAAAACCGCCTGCGGGAATATTCATGGTCTTGTCAACGCCGAGCGTGGTATTCGCCGCTGTGACCTTATAGGTCGTGCCCGAAACAGGCGCGCACGCAAACAGCATATCCCAGGTGTGGGCATAGCTTGTCGTATTCCCGCTCAGAGAATCGTAAATCGTCCACTCGTTGTTGCCGTTGAGGCGGTTGAACGCGTTGACGCTGTAATAGGTACCGTTGATCATCAAGGTCATCGGTTTCAAAGCACTCGGCGTTGTAATGCCGCCCAAGTTCTTTGCCACGATCTTTCTACCGATATACAAGCGGTTGAGATCGACCGTGTTATCGGGGAATACAATCACGATGCCGTCGTGCGGGATCGCCACGATCTCGCCGTCTGCCAGTGAGGCACCGTCCACGATCCACGAGACCGTGTAGCCTTTGCCTTGCACATAACGCGCAATGACATAGTCAAGCATCTTCGGATTGCCGAACGCATCGGTCGCATCCGCCGAGAAATAACGGTCATACACACCGACACCGCGATACGCGGGGCAGGTCTCGGCAACATTCTGATAGGTAACGGGAAGCGAAATCGCCGCATCGCTGTCGGTGGAGGCGAACGCAACAACAGGCTCGTTCACGACCGTACCGTATGCAGGATCGCCGCTCGCTTTGGGAGTCGGCTGGCTGAAATCAAACGGGATGGTGAAGTTGTCACGCGTGCCGTATTCGTCGAATGCCGCGCCGTCTTCATAATCCGAGCCGAAGCTCTCGGTATAGGGCGAATAGGTGCGGCAAGCGATCTCACCTGCGGCGGTGTCGCACTCCATAAAGCGCATAAAGCCGTTGCCGCCTTTTGTCGTGCTCTGATAGTTCGCCATGATCTGATACACGGTGCGGTCGGCTCTGCCGTCACCGTTATCATCGATCGCATCCATCTTACGGGTGGAGTTGTAGTTGTGGCCGCACATCACCATACGGACATTGGGGTTTTTGAGCACGACCTTCTGGAAGAACAGCTCGCCGTTCGGGGAACGCGTGCCGTTTGCCTGCATATAATCGTGGAAGCACAGGGTTGCCACGCGGTCGGCGTGCTTTGCAAGCACATAGTTGAGCCAATCGTATACATCGTCGTTATAAACGCTGTTGTAGCCCATATACACGAAGATGAAATCGGTGCCGTCAATGGTCATCAGATCATAGTGGCCGAAGTTGTCCTCGAAGCTTTCGCCGTACCACGCGTTGCTGTCATATCGTGCTTTACCGAAATACTGGCTGTACTCGGTATGATCCGAACCGTCGACATCGTGGTTGCCGGCAAGAATGCCGTAAGGGAAGCCCGCCTCATCCCACAGGCGATACGCTTCGTCCATAACCGCCCATTGCGTATGGCTGTGCGGGTTATCCACAAAGTCGCCTGTGTGGAAGGTATAGCGGATATCCAGACGCTTGTAGTTATCCACCACCCATCGGTTCTGGTGGTCAATGATGTCCTGATAGGCAAAAGAATACCACTGCGGGTCGGTCGTCCACAGCAAGGTATAGGTGTGATCCTCCAGCTTCTCGATGGTCGCCGCCACCGCCGACAGCGGCAACAGTCCCACGAGCAACAGCAAGGATAACACCAATGCAGTCAATCGCTTACACATCTTCATACAAAACACTCCTTATTCTACAACCTCGCCGACTTCAAGGTCACCTTCGGCTTTTGTTACGGGGTTTGAAAAATCAAACGGGATCACAAAATCGTCCCGTGTGCCGTATTCGTCGATCGGTTCATCCGTTTCGTAATCCGAACCGAATTCGTCAATATACGGCGAATAAGTCTTGCAGGTAATCGTGCCGTTTTCGGTATCGCACTCCATAAAGCGCATAAAGCCGTTACCGCCGTTTGTGGTACTCTGGTAATTGGCGATCATCTGATACACGGTACGATCGGCTTCGCCGTCCCCTGTGTCGTCGATCTTATCGATCACGCGTGCCGATGCGTAGTTGTGACCGCAAAGCACCATACGGACATTGGGGTTTTTGAGCACAACCAGCTGGAACAGCTTTTCACCTGTATTGGTGCGCGCACCGCCTGCATTGAGATATTCGTGGAAGGACAGCACTGCCACGCGGTCGCTATGCTCGGCAAGCACGCTGTTCAGCCAGTCGTAATGCTTCGTCTCAAAACTGCCGTAGCCCATATACACAAAGATGAAATCGGTTTCGCCGATCGTCATCAGGTCGTAATGACCGAAGTTATCCTCAAAACTGCCGCCATACCACTCGTTGTTTTCAAACCGCTTCTGACCGAAATAACGGCTGAATTGGGAGTGATCGTCGCCGTCTACATCGTGGTTGCCGGCAAGCACGCCGTAAGGCATACCCGCTTCATCCCACTTGACATACTGCTCGGACATAAACGACCATTCTTCCTCGCTGTCGGGCAGGTTGACGAAATCACCCGTGTGGAAGGTGTAGCGGATGTCGTAAGTATCGATGTTATCGAGTACCCATTGGTTCTGTTGTTCGATGATGTCGAAGTATTTAAACGAGTACCACTGCGGGTCGGAAGTCCACAGCAAGGTGTACACCGTATCATCCTGCTTTTTTTGCTGATCCACATACCAGAGATACCCGCCGATCGCCGCCGCACATACCAGCACACCCGCCAGAATGACCGCAGTGATCTGTCGGATCGTTTTCTTATCCAATGTTCCCACTCCTTGTTGCGTATCGCTAAGTTTCAAATGCAAAAGCATATATATTTATACATAATAACTATATCACCCTCTACAAGAAGTGTCAAGAAAACCTTTGCTTTGTGACGGACAAAAAATGCAATCTACATCCACTTGACTTTCCTTTGTATTGGTGTTACAATAGATTTCGTAAAGCGTTGAGAAGGACGCCGCTTGTAAATTCAGCTTTTTCCAGAGAGTGTTGCCTTGGCTGAAAGCGACACAAAGGCCTTTACAGGTGTGCCACCGCCTTCGAGTGCGCGGCTGAACCCACTATCGGGATAAGCCGTGTCGGTTCGCCTCGTTATCGGCGGTTGAGGGTCGTGTTTTCGCACGGCTGAATCTGGGTGGAACCACGGAGCTTAACGCTTCGTCCCTGTCTGACGGGGACGAAGCGTTTTTTTGTTTCCCGCACCGATAAATTATCGATCTCACAAAAGGAGTGACCGAATGATGTTGAACATTACTTTAAAAGGCGGCGATGTGCGCGAAGTGGCGGAAAACACCA
>JAZRTC010000008.1:0-10795 GCA_045651865.1 Acutalibacteraceae bacterium | reverse complement strand
CGCGTGCCAATCACAACGAGGTGCCTTAAGCACCAAGGAGGTATTCGTTATGAAAGTCAGACCTTCTGTTAAGAAAATCTGCGAAAAGTGCAAAGTCATCAAGCGCAAGGGTCGCATTATGGTGATTTGCGAGAACCCGAAGCATAAGCAGCGTCAGGGCTAATGCCACTGGCACGACATTTGCAACCGAAAGGAAGGATATATTATGGCGCGTATTGCTGGTGTTGACCTGCCCAGAGATAAACGCATCGAAATCGGCCTGACCTACATCTTTGGTATCGGCCGCAAATCCGCTTGCGACATCCTCGCAGCGACCGGTGTTGATCCGGATATCCGTGTTCGCGATCTGAGCGAAGACGATGTGTCGAAGCTCCGCGACTATATCGATAAGAACTGCACTGTGGAAGGCGACCTTCGCCGCGAAGTGGCGTTTGATATCAAGCGCCTCATTGAAATCGGCAGCTACCGCGGTCTCCGTCACCGCAAGGGTCTGCCCGTGCGCGGTCAGCGCTCGAAGACCAACGCTCGTACCCGTAAGGGTCCGAAGAAGACCATCGCTAACAAGAAGAAGTAAGCAGGAGGGATAAAGAATGGCTGCTGCAAAAGCTACTGCGCGTAAGGGTGCTACCCGTCGCCGCAAAGAACGCAAGAACATTGAACGTGGCGCCGCACATATCCAGTCCACGTTCAATAACACCATCGTCACCTTGACCGACCTTCAGGGCAACGCTCTTTCCTGGGCGAGCGCCGGTGAGCTCGGTTTCCGTGGCTCGAGAAAATCCACCCCGTTTGCTGCTCAGTCTGCTGCAGAGACTGCGGCGAAGGCAGCAATGGAGCACGGCCTGAAAACGGTCGAAGTGTACGTTAAGGGTCCGGGCGCAGGCCGTGAGGCTGCGATCCGCGCTCTGCAGTCCGCAGGCCTCGAGGTCACCATGATTAAAGATGTGACCCCCGTGCCGCACAACGGCTGCCGTCCGCCCAAGAGAAGACGCGTGTAATCAGGAGGTATAACCATGGCTAGATATACCGGTGCGGTGTGCCGTCAGTGCCGCCGCGAAGGACAAAAACTCTTTTTGAAGGGTGAGCGCTGCTATACCGGCAAATGCGCACTCGAGCGCCGCAGCTACGCTCCCGGCCAGCATGGCCAGGGCCGTAAGAAGGTCTCCGAGTACGGCAAGCAGCTGCGCACCAAGCAGTATGCAAAGCGTTTCTATGGCGTGCTGGAAGGCCAGTTCCGCCACTATTTCGAAATGGCTGAGAAGATGCACGGCGTGACCGGTGCGAACTTGCTCAGCTTGCTGGAGTCCCGCCTCGATAATGTTGTGTATCGTCTGGGCTTCGCCAGCTCCCGCGCTCAGGCTCGTCAGCTTGTGACGCAGGGTCACTTCACCGTGAACGGCCGCAAGGTCAATGTTCCCTCGTTCCTCGTGAAGCCCGGCATGATCGTGGCGATCAAGGACAAGAGCCGTCAGCTCGGCGCCATCAAGGCGATCCTCGAGGGGAACGCTTCCCGTCCTGTTCCGAAGTGGCTTGAACTCAACCGCGAGGCGCTCGAGGCGAAGGTTGTTACCCTCGCTGCTCGTGAGGACATCGATCTCCCGATCGAAGAGACTCTCATCGTCGAGTTGTACTCCAAGTAATCAACCCCCTGCGGTTCTTAATTTACAACAATATATTCGGCAATACGCGGCATAAACCCGCGTATCTGCCGGTGCTACTTAAGGAGGGTTTTGCATGATTGAGATTGAGAAGCCCAGAATCGAAGCGATTGACCTTGCCGCGGACGGCACCTACGGTAAATTCACCGTGGAGCCGCTGGAGCGCGGTTACGGTACGACCCTCGGTAACAGCCTGCGTCGTGTGCTGCTTTCGTCGCTGCCCGGCGTTGCCGTCACCTCCATCAAGGTGGACGGTATTCTGCACGAGTTCTCCACCGTGGAGGGCGTGAAAGAGGATGTTACGGAGATCGTTCTGAACATCAAGGGTCTGTATGCCCGCATCAACGGCGATGCACCCAAGACGGTGTACATTGATGCGCAGGGCCCCTGTGAGGTCACTGCCGGTTCGATCAAGTGCGACAGTGAAGTGGAGATTCTTAACCCGGAGATGCACATTGCCACGCTTGGCGAGGGTGCTACTCTGCGTATGGAGATCAGCCTTGACAAGGGCCGCGGCTATGTGTCCGCGGAGCGTAACAAGCAACAGCTTGCTCCCGTCATCGGCGTGATTCCCGTTGACTCCATTTACACCCCTGTTTCGAAGGTGAACTACACAGTCGAAAACACCCGCGTCGGTCAAATCACCGATTATGATAAGCTGACGCTCGAAATCTGGACAAACGGCACGATCTCCGCTAAGGAAGCGGTTGCGCTCGGCGCAAAGGTGCTCACCGAGCATCTGAATCTGTTTGTTGATTTGTCCTCGGAAGCCTTTGCAGGCGATTCCATTATGGTCGAGAAGGACGACAAGGGCAAGGAGAAGGTTCTCGAGACTACCATCGAGGAACTCGAACTGTCCGTCCGTTCGTTCAACTGCCTCAAGCGTGCAGGTATCAGCACCGTCGAAGACCTCATCAGCAAGTCTGAAGAGGATATGATGCGTGTGAGAAACCTCGGCCGCAAATCGCTGGATGAAGTGATCGCAAAGCTCGCTTCGCTCGGCTTCAGCCTGCGTCAAGACGAAGAGTAACAGAAGGAGTGAATTCAAATGCCCGGAACGAGAAAGCTCGGCAGACCCACCGCATCGCGTTTGGCTATGCTGCGGGCTATGGTGACCTTTTTGCTCGAGAATGGCCGCATTGAGACCACGGTGACCCGTGCGAAAGAAGTGCGTTCGATGACCGAGAAAATGATCACGATTGCTAAGAATCCCACGCTCGCCAACAAGCGTCAGGTGATGGCGTTTGTCACCAAGGAGAGCGTCTGCAAGAAGCTGTTTGATGAGATCGCGCCCACCTATGCAGAGCGCAACGGCGGTTACACCCGCATCATCAAGACCGGTGCCCGCCGCGGCGATGCTGCCGAGATGGCGATCATCGAGCTGGTGAAATAAGATCGATTCCAGTCTCTTTAAAATCCCCCGACCAAAACGGTCGGGGGATTTTTTTTGCAGAAGAAAAAGTAAGAGGGAAGAAGGATGGTTTGTGACAGGACGGATTGACAAACAAAGCCGTCCGGCTCCATAAACCGACGGGACTCGCCCTTGACTTTTCGTCTTTGTTATGCGATACTATATTTATCTATGTAACAAGGGGAGTGTTGGCGTTGCGCGCGGCATTTGCGGGGTATGTGTTCGAGCTGATCGGCTGTGATGCCATGCACAATGCCGATAAATTCATGCGCTTTGCAGCTCCCGATGCGGCGGTGGATTGCCGCGTGGAGGTAACCGTTCAGGAGGAGTATCTCCACCCGCAGGGCGAGCCTCTTATGCAGGTGAGCAATTGGCGGTGCTATCCGCACGGCGAATACAAGCGCTTATATCACCGCAACGCGATGATGATGTGGGAAGTGACCGAGGATTTTTCCTCATCGCATCTGATCTTCTGCGATAAATTGCCAAAACTTGAAATGATTGTATATCTGCAGGTACAACAGATGATCTGTAATTATCTGCTTCTTCACGGCAAGACCCTGATTCACAGCGCGGGATTATCAATCGGCGGCAAAGGAGTCTTGCTTTGCGGACGCTCGGGCGTCGGTAAATCGACCGTGACCTCCCACCTGCAACAGCTGGACAAGACACTGACGGTACTTAGTGAAGATATGCCCGCGCTCATACAAAAGAACGATCGCATAGCTGTTTGCGGCACGCCGCTTTGCGGGGACGATGAACAATGCGAAAACGGCAGTGTTCCGCTGGCAAAGATCGTTTTTTTGCGGCAGGCAAAGCACAACCGTCTGATCACACCTGCGGATGCGCAAGCCGTTTATGAACTGCTCACGGTATTACCACGGGCGGTGTATGCACCGAGGGTTACGGAGGCGGCAACGGATTGGAGCATCGTATTGGCAAAGAAAATCCCGCTTGTTATTTATGAAAACGACGGCACAGCGCAAGCAGCGGAAATGTTACTGCACTATATACAAAACGAACCGAGGGAATCAATATGAAAATCAAAGACGGCTTTTTATTGCGCACGATCGGTGACACCCATGTGGTCGTGCCTGTCGGGCAGGCATCCGTGGATCTGCGCGGTATGATCACCCTGAATGCTACGGGAGCGTTCCTGTGGGAGGCTCTGCAAAGCGAGCAGACCGAACAAAGCCTGACGGCGCAGTTGCTTGAAGCCTACGATGTAGACGACACCCGTGCCGCAGAAGATGTGGCGCGGTTTGTGCAACTGCTCAGACAGCACGAGCTTCTGGAACAAGGAGGATAACAGTATGAATTATCGGAAAATTCTCCCTGTCGTGATGACGGCGGTTATGTTGCTGACAGCACTGTGTGCAACGGTGTCGGCAACAGAGGGGTATGAAGTTGAAAATTGCCTCGTGATCGCGACAGAGCCGAAAGGCAGCTCCGAGCATGTGGAATATTATATAGGCACCGAAAAGCAACCGCCCGAAAAGATGAACTGGGTCGACGGCGGTATGCGCGGTTCAAAAGCCTTGTCCCTCAACGGCAAGGACCAATATCTGCAGATCGGTTACAATCAGCTGCGCATGGCACACATGACATTTGCCACATGGATCAATTTCCGTGGCGCGGTGGATCCGAGCAAGCCCGAGACGGCAAAATGGCAACGGTTGTTCACCGTTCACGGTGGAGAAAGCTGTTATTTCACCGTATCTCCGCACGCGCGGGACTCGTCCCAAACCAATGCCGACGGTGTGCTGGACGGCGTGTATATGGAATATTTCCGCGGCAGTGAAGATGAAAAGGTATCCATGAAATCGTTTACAGGTGCCGTGGATGGCAAGAGCCACTTCGGTCTGCCGCAAAACGAGTGGCATCATGTGGCGGTTGTGGTGGACAACACCAATGTGAAGCTGTATGTGGACGGCAACCCCGTGCTGGAGGAGCTGTTCCTGATGCCGATCGTACAGATGAACGCCGATGTGATGGTAATCGGCGGCGGTCTGTGGGGCGATCCGCTTCTCAATGCGCTGGTGGACGATATGTTTGTGTTTGACAAGGCACTGACCGCGCCGGAAATCGCCGCGTTGATGCAGACAGGCGATACCAAAGCCATGAAAAATCCTGCCGCGGCAACCAAGCCCGACAGCGTGTATATCCCGACGACAGTCGCCACAACAACAGCGTCGACATCTCCCACCGAACAGCCTGCCGATAAGCCCTATGCGCCGTTCGGATTGCCTGTTTGGGGATTTGGTGTGTGCGTCGGTGTGCTGGCATTCCTTATTCTGTTGACCGTAATCGTCAACATCTATGAGATTCAGCGCCGCAAACCCGATGTGGTAAATATTGATGAGGATCCCGAGCCGAGCTTGCCGGAACCGGATGAGCAACAAGACGGGGGCGAGCGTTTCCTGACTGCCGAACAGCGCCAACAGGAACAACAGAACAAGCAGAAGGAGGGCGACGACCAATGAAACTGAAACAATTTGCCGTATGCCTGTTTTGCTTGCTGATGTTCGCGGCACTCCCGACGGCGGTTAGTGCTGAGCGTCCCGAAAGCATGGAAACGCTGACCAAGGTCTATACACTCAACATCACCGAAACGCGCGGCTCGATCGAAGCGCAACCGATGAGCCCCGCGTTCTGGGAATATCCCTTACTTCGCGCGGGAGAGCAATACATTGAAGGTAAGATGATCCTCCGCAACAACAGCGAGTATACCGCTTCCATGGAGCTTACCAATATCACGCTTCCCTACGGCGACGACGCAAAGCTCTCCTATCTTGATCACCTGCAGCTGACTGTCCGTGAGGGAGATCAGGTGATTTACGACAACACCTATGCGCATGTCAACGACGAGGAGGGCGGTCTGAAGATCGCGCTGGAGTCGATGACACCCGGCGAAGAGCATATTTACACCATCCGGATGCGTTGCATGTATGATTATGCGGGCGATCCGTATGCGGATGTTTCGCAGGTGGCGTGGTTGTTCGGTGCTTCCACCAAAACCACCACTTATGAAGAATCGCAGGGTCTTCCTGATTGGCTCAAGTTGACACTCATCATTTTCGCGGCGATGATCGCCGTCCTGATTGTTATAATGATTGTGCGCGCCATTATATCTGCAAAAAAGAGAAAACAACCTATTGACAAGTGAGTATAAGTGTGCTATACTTGCGGTTGCCGCATGAAGTGGGCACAAAAGTGAGCACAAGCTCCGCCCCTTATCAGCGAGTCTAATGTAAAGGTAGGAACTAAGTATGTACGCCATTATCGAAACCGGCGGCAAGCAGTACAAGGTGACCAGCGGCGACGAGCTGTTCATCGAGAAGCTGGATGCCGACGCGGAAACCACCGTGACCTTCGACAAGGTCATTGCTGTGAGCAACGACGAGACCATTTCTGTGGGCGATCCGTATGTCGCGGGCGCAACGGTCGAAGCCAAGGTTCTTAAGAACGGCAAAGCGAAGAAGATCACCGTCTTCACCTACAAGCCCAAGAAGGGCAAGCAGCGTAAGCTCGGTCATCGCCAGCCGTACTCGAAGGTGAAGATCGAAGCGATCAACGCGTAATTGAGCGATGATCACCTGTCACTTCTTTTTGTCGGATGACACGGTTGTCGGCTTTGCCGTCAACGGACACGACACGCCCGATGACAGCGGCGTCAGCCTGCTGTGCGCGGCGGTCAGCTCGGCGGTGTATCTCACCGTCAATGCCGTCACCGACACGGCGAAGGTCAGTCCCCTTGTGCTGGAACAAGCCGACGGACTGATGACCCTTCGCTTACGGCGCGAGGATGCCGTGCAGTGCCGCCTTCTGCTGGAAGGACTGCAATTGCACCTGACGGCTCTTGCCGCCGACCACCCGAAGATCATTACTGTAAAAAATACGGAGGTGTGAACCCTATGTTGAAAATCAATCTGCAACTGTTTGCACATAAGAAAGGTATGGGCTCGACCAAGAACGGCCGCGATTCCGAGTCCAAGCGCCTTGGCGTCAAGCGCGCCGACGGTCAGTTTGTCCTCGCGGGCAACATCCTTGTGCGTCAACGCGGCACCCATATTCATCCGGGTACCAATGTGGGCATCGGTTCGGACGATACGCTGTTTGCAACGGCTGACGGCATCGTGCGTTTCGAGCGCATGGGCAAAGACCGCAAGCGCGTGAGCGTTTACGCGGAGCAATAATTTGCTTTGATTCCATTCATCCCCATCGGTTCGCCGATGGGGATTTTTGGTAAAACGGAAAAGTATACTTGTCTCCCCTTAAAGATGCAAGGGGAGGTGTCGGCGTAGCCCACGGAGGGGATTTGAAACGCGAGTTTCACGGATGTTATCGGCGGCGACAATCCCTCCACCGCGCACAAGCGCGGTCCGCCTCCCTTTACACAAGGGAGGGGACGCTTCCGCGACAGCGTAATTTTTGTGACGCTGTTTGATGATTGTCTGAAAAGGAGGCAAATCGGTATGTTTATTGATAAAGTGATCGTGGAGATCCGTGCGGGCAACGGCGGCAACGGCGCGGTGTCCTTTCACCGCGAAAAATATGTCGCGGCGGGCGGCCCTGACGGCGGCGACGGCGGCAAGGGCGGCAATGTTGTCTTTGTGATCGATGACGGCGCCAGCACGCTGAGCGACTATCGCTATAAGCGCAAGTTCTCGGCAGGCCACGGTGATCAGGGCGGCAAAAAGAACTGCTTTGGTAAAAACGGTCAGGACTGCGTTCTCAAAGTGCCGCGCGGCACGCTGATTTTTGATGATGAGACAGGCAGACTGATGGCGGATATGTCCACGGACGAGCCGTTCATCGCCGCGCACGGCGGCAGAGGCGGGTGGGGGAACAGCCATTTTGCGACCCCGACCCGTCAGGTACCGCGTTTTGCCAAACCGGGTGTGCCGGGCGAGCAATTCCGCGTGCGTCTGGAGCTCAAACTTCTTGCTGATGTCGGTCTGATCGGCTTCCCGAATGTCGGTAAATCCACGCTCGTGTCGGTCGTCAGCGAGGCAAAGCCCGTGATTGCCGACTATCATTTCACCACCCTGTCGCCTGTGCTGGGCATGGTGCGCGTCGGGGAAGGCGAGTCGTTCGTGATGGCGGATATCCCCGGTGTTATTGAAGGTGCGAGCGAAGGCGTCGGACTCGGTCACGATTTCCTGCGCCATGTCGAGCGCTGCCGTTTGCTGGTTCATGTGGTGGATGTCGCGGGCAGTGAGGGACGCGACCCGCTGACCGATTTTGATACCATCAACACGGAACTTGCCAAGTTCAGCGAATCACTGGCGGCATTGCCGATGATTGTGGCGGGTAACAAATGCGACCTCGCCACCGACGAACAGCTCGAAGCCTTTGCAAAAGCGATGGAAGAGCGCGGCTACGACTATTACCCGATGATGGCGCCGATCGCGCACGGCACGCAGGAGATTGTCTTTGCGTGCGCACAAAAACTGCGTGAATTGCCGCCTGTCAAGGCGTTTGAGCCCGATCCGGTTGTGCTTCCCGATCCCGAGACCCTCGCAAGCGAGCGTACTCCGCAGATCACCGTGCTTGACGATGTCTTCGAGGTGCGTGCCGACTGGCTGTTGCCGATCCTGCGCACCATCGATGTGGACGATTATGAGAGCTTGCAGTATTTCCAGCGAGTGCTGGTGTCGTCGGGCGTGATCAAAGCGCTGGAGGATGCGGGTGTGCAGGAAGGCGATACCGTGAGCCTGTACGACTTCGAGTTTGAGTTTATTCGCTGAGGTGAGGCTAGTGGAACGATTGTATCCGAAAGAAGTGGATGTCCGTACCGTCAGCCCGCTGGCACTGGCGTTTGTCGGTGACGGTGTGTATGAGATGATGGTGCGCGAACGGCTTGTGTGCCTTGCCAACCGTCCTCCCCGTGAGCTTCACCGCGAAGCAGTCAAGCTGGTGCGCGCCGAAGCGCAGGCGGAGGCAATGGAACGGCTGATGCCGCTTCTCACCGAAAAGGAGCTGGCGGTGTATAAGCGCGGCAGAAACGCGCATACCGCCCGCAACAGCGACGATTATCACCGCGCCACGGGACTGGAAACGCTGTTCGGGTATCTGTACCTCAGCGGCGATATTGCCCGCGTACGCGAGCTGTTTGATATCGCGATGGGAGAATAAGATTAAAAGACCGCCTTCGGGCGGTCTTTTTTTTCGTGGAGGATGCCCGCTCCTCCCGTGGTAACACCGTAGGGCGGGGGCTTGCTTCCGCCGCGCGTCATTTGGACGCGGTCGCGTGAAGGGCGGCACACATCTTGGCCCCCTCTTAGAGGGGGCTGGATCGCCGATAGGCGAGACTGGGGGAGTATGTGGAACAGGTGACATTAAAACTCCCTCCGTCTTTTGGCATCTGACGATGCCAAAATTCAACTCCCTCAAAGAGGGGGGGGGATTTTGCACAAACTCACGGCAACACCGCAGTCGGGAAATTTCAAAATTCTGCGAAAAATAATAAAAATCACGGATATATACTGTAACTGGTATATTGCGTGAGAATGTGTTATACTGTAGGCGAGCAAGACCGGAGGGATGTTTATGCAAAAAGAGATCCTGACAAAAAAGCGGATTGCCGAGGAATTGAAAAAGATATATTCATGGAAAGGCTTTTTACTTGGAATCGGATTTTTTCTCGTGGTTACGGCGTTGATGATGTGGGCATTGTCATTGCTGTACGAGGCGTTTTTGATGGAACAGTTGCTCCTGCGCATATTATACAGACTGCTTCAGATTGTGATTGGCGGTGGTATGGCAGCGCTGAGCGTGTATGTCTTTATTTCTACATATCGAACGAGACAATCTGTCGATTGCGGAAACTTTCAGGTTGTTACCGACCGTGTGGTGCGTACAGAGGAACGGTATGACCCGCATCGACATAAACGGTGTTGGTATTTGCACTTTGCATCGTTTGGGAAGTATGAAATAATGGGAGGAACACACTACGACTGGTCTGAACGCTATGCTATGACAGACGAGGGAATCTACAATACAGCGATTGAAGGGGATACCTTTTATATTGTGACCGATAATAACAAAACCATCCTTCAGGTGTACAATACTAAATTTTTTGAGTATACAGAATAAAAAACCGCCGCAAGGCGGTTTTTTTTGTTTTGTGACGCGCAGGTCGACGACTCGCGGGGACATCTGCAATCAGCACACATTCTGAAAAGCCTCCCCTTGAGGCAAGGGGAGGTGTCGAGCGAAGCGAGACGGAGGGGATTTTTACACACAACCTGTGGCATCGAAACCTCCCTCTGTGTTCTTGCGAAAACGCGGCGCGCAGAGGGCTGCGCGCCCTACGAACTCGCCGCATCAACACATAAACTCTCATTTTTCACACATACTACCGTGGGTGGTGAAACGATGAAACGGTGGTTGACAGACGGAGTATGTTACCTCTTCGGCAGTGCGTGTTTTGCGCTGTCGGTGTCGGTGTTTTCCGAGCCGCACAATATTGCGCCGGGCGGTACGGCGGGACTCGGCATACTGGCGCACGAGCTGTTCGGCATATCGGTCGGGCTTGTGGTGATTCTGCTCAACCTGCCGCTTCTCATCGCGGCGTTTCTCTTTCTGGGCAAAGGCTATGCGGTGCGCTCGGCAATCGTGATCGCACTCTCCTCATTCATCATGGATGCAACGGCGCCGCTGTTGCCGAGCTTTGGGGGCGAACGCTTGCTTGCCGCCTTATGCGGCGGGTTGCTGTCGGGGC
>JAZRTC010000007.1:0-6690 GCA_045651865.1 Acutalibacteraceae bacterium | reverse complement strand
CAATCTGCGTGAAGAAGGGTTCCGACCTTCTGGCAAAGATCAATGCTGCGCTTGCTGAGCTGAAGGCAGACGGCACGGTGGATAAGATCGTCAACAAGTACATCCCCAAGGATGGCGGCGTGGCTGCTGAATAAGCACATTTTATAAGTGTACCATTATTGAGAGATTGGGAACTATCGTGTGAGGCTTCACGCGGTAGTTCCTTATCTTGCGTTGAAAGGATCATTTGCTATGGCAGAATTTTGGGAGTCGGCTCCTTCGTGGCTTGTCAGCCTGAAGGACGACTTTGTATTGAACTTTGTGGATGAAGGGCGTTGGAAGTGGCTTGTTGAAGGTCTCGGTCACACGCTTCTTATCACGCTGGTGGCACTCCTGATCGGTCTTGTGATCGGTATTGTGATCGCTGCCGTGCGCTCGACCTATGACAAGAACCGTGAGAGTATGGAGATGCACAAGAGCATCGGCTATTATGTGCTCAAGTTTTTCAACGGCGTATGTCATGTGTATCTGACGGTGATCCGCGGCACTCCTGTTGTGGTGCAGCTGCTCATTATGTATTTCATCATCTTTGCTTCGTCGCGCAACAGCCTGATGGTCGCGATGATCGCGTTTGGTATCAACTCGGGCGCGTATGTGGCAGAGATCCTGCGCGGCGGCATTATGTCCATTGACAACGGTCAGTTTGAAGCGGGCCGTTCGCTTGGCTTCAACTATGCCCAGACAATGGTGTATATCATCATCCCGCAGGTGTTCAAGAATGTGTTGCCGACCCTTTGTAATGAGTTTATCGTGCTTCTCAAAGAGACTTCGGTTGCGGGTTATGTCGGCATTGTGGATCTGACCAAAGCAGGCGATCTTATTCGCGGCCGCACCTTCTCGGCGTTTATGCCGTTGATTGCGGTGGCGCTGATCTACCTTGTCATGGTTGTGATTCTGACCGCTCTTGTCGGTGTGCTGGAAAGGAGGTTGCGTAAGAATGAACGCTAATGCTTATATTGATGTATGCAACCTCAAAAAGCACTACAAAGGCGGCGAAATCAAGGCGCTTGACGGCATCAACTGTCAGATTCAGCGCGGTGAGGTGGTTGTTATCATCGGCCCTTCGGGTAGCGGTAAATCCACGCTTCTCCGCTCGCTCAACCTGATGGAATTCCCGACTGCAGGACAGATCGTCGTGGATGGCACGGACATTCTTGCCAAGGGTGTCAACATTGACCGCCACCGCCAGAAGATGTCGATGGTGTTCCAGCATTTCAACCTGTTCCCGCATATGACGGTGTTGCGCAACATGACGCTTGCTCCGATGACCCTTCTTAAGAAGAGCCGCGAGGAAGCGGAAAAGACAGCGCTCGACCTGCTCGAGCGTGTGGGACTGCGTGACCGCGCGGGCGCGTATCCCGATCAGCTGTCGGGCGGCCAGAAACAGCGTGTGGCGATTGCCCGTGCGCTTGCAATGAATCCCGATGTGTTGCTGTTCGACGAACCGACCTCGGCGCTTGACCCCGAAATGGTCGGCGAGGTGCTGGAGGTTATGAAATCGCTTGCTCAGAACAATACCACCATGATCGTTGTGACCCACGAAATGGGCTTTGCCCGTGAGGTGGGTGACCGCGTCATCTTTATGGAAGACGGTCTCATTGTGGAGGAAGGCACACCCGAGGAGATCTTCTCGAATCCCAAGAGCGAACGACTGCAGATGTTCTTATCCAAGGTGCTGTAAGGAGATAACGATATGAAAATTTTGTTTCAAGGCGACAGTCTGACCGAATGCAACCGCGATAAAACAAATCCCACCGACCTCGGCAACGGCTATGTGGCAGTGGCATCTCGTCTGATTGCGCAGGCATTTCCTGAGAAAGATTTTACCTTTGTCAACCGCGGTGTCAGCGGCGACCGTACCTGGAATCTGCTGGAGCGCTGGCAGGAGGATACCATTGCTGTTCAGCCCGATATTATGACACTGATGATCGGTGTCAACGATACCTGGCGCCGTTACGATATGGATGACCCCACAAGCACAGAGGATTATGAGAAGAATCTTCGCACCCTGCTTGACGATGTCAAAGCGAACACGAATGCGAAAATCCTGATGATCGAGCCGTTCATGGTACACGAGGATGAGGATTTGTGGCGCGAGGACTTCTATCTCAAGATCAATGCATTCCGCCGTGTTGCAAAGGCTTACGCGGATGCGTATTTGCCGATGGACGGTCTGATTGCGATGATGTGCGTCGAGCAGGAGCCGAAGCATTGGTCGGCGGACGGAATTCACCTCATCGAAGCAGGTATCAACCGCATGGGTGAGTATGTGGCAAAAGCGGTTGCATCGTTGATTGAAGGCTGATGCCATGTATAAGATTACCATTTTGTGTGTCGGTGGACTGAAGGAAAGCTACTGGCGTGAAGCGTGTGCAGAGTATCAGAAACGACTGCGTCCGTTTTGTCGTTTCACGGTTACCGAAGTTTCCGAAGAGCGCATCCCGAACAACCCTTCTGCGGCACAGATCAAGGCGGTTGTGGATGCCGAGGGAGAGCGTCTGCTTGCCAAGCTCGATTCTTCATCGCTTCCTGTTGCGTTGTGTATAGAAGGCAAAGAATGCTCGTCCGAACAGCTTGCCGAATTGATTGAGCAATATGCAATCGGTGGCGAAGGGGATATCACCTTCCTGATCGGCGGTTCATGGGGGTTATCGGATGCCGTTAAGGCAAAGGCACGGCTTCGTATGTCGATGTCGCCGATGACATTCCCGCACCAGCTCGCCCGCGTGATGCTTTGTGAACAGGTTTACCGTGCAATGCAGATTTTAAGCGGCGGACAATATCATAAATAATTGTAACACACCCACGGATTAAGTCCGTGGGTGTGTTTATTTATCGGGAGCTTTGTGGCAAACCCAACTTGACATCCGGTGGTCGGTTCAGTATAATATATTTATATACTACTGACAGGAGGGATCGTTCGTGCCGAAGGTTGCGTTTGAAGAATTTTTGCCGCTGATTAAAGAAGCATTTTCGCAAAGACAGACGATCACGATCCCTGTTACAGGCACCAGTATGCTGCCTTTGTTGCGTCCAAAGGATGCGGTTACGCTTGCGTCGCCGTCGATGCAGAACATTGAGCGCGGCGATATTTTGTTGTACCGTCGGGAGGACGGTCGCTTTGTGATGCATCGTGTTGTGGAAGTGTATACCGATTCTCTTGATTTTTGCGGCGATAATCAGGTTGTGATTGAGCGGGATGTTCCGAAAAGTTGTGTGATTGCACAGGTTGTTTCTTACGAAAAGGATGGAGAAACGGTTGAACTTCCGCAGATTCGTAAAGAAGGCTGTAAGCGTTTACAAAGTCGTGCGTTTCGTCTTGTAGCGGCGAAATGTCACAGCCGTAAGGGGAAAAAGGCAAAAACAGGATCTACTCACTTTTTGTTTTCGTATTTAAAAAGTCGTGTATGGCCTGTTTTGTTTATGTGTTTGTTTTCGTGTGTGAGTGCACTTGCGACACTGGGTATGGCGTTTGCTTCCGGTCGCGTGATCGATAAGGCTCTCGGCGGCGATTTGGATGATTTCTCACGATGGTTCTGGTTTTTGTTTGCCTTGATGTTTTGTGTAGCAGGATGCAGTGTGCTCAACAGCAACATCCGCGTCCGAACCATTGGTCGTTTTCGCAATGAACTTCGCCGCGATCTGTTTGAGCACCTTCTTTCCAAACAGTATTTACCGTTGCAGCGTCTGCATTCGGGTGAAATCATGAATCGTTTGACGAGCGATATACAGATCGTTGTTGACACAGCTGTGACACTTGTTCCTCATACGGCGGCGGCATTGATCAAACTTGTCGGCGGTTTGTTGGTTTTGATTACTCTGGAGCCTGTCTTCACCTCGGCTTTGTTGATCGGTGCGGCGATTGTAGCGGCTCTTGTACAAGTCTTCGGCCGTTTTTATAAATCTCTTCATAAGCAGTGTCAGGAAACGGAAGGAAAGACGCGCTCTTATTTGCAGGAGTGCCTTGAAAACATTTTGGTTATCAAATCCTTTGTCAATGACCGTGCGATTATGACGAAGCTTGATGATTATCAGGAGGATAATCTGAAAAAACAGGTTCGACGCAATACATTTGCCAATATCGGTAATACGATGATTTATACAGGATTCACCTTTGCGTACTATGCAGGACTTGCCTGGGGTGTGCTTCGTATTATCGGTGTTATCGGCACTGTTCCGATGACAGTCGGTGTGTTTGCGATGCTGTTGCAGCTTTTGGAGCAAATCCGCGCACCGTTCCGCTCGACGACGGGTGTGTTGCCGCAAGTGATGGCGATGACAGCTTCGGCAGAACGCCTACACGAGTTGTTTGATTTACCTGATGAACAGATCGCAACACAGCAGGAAATTCCGTCTTCTTTTGATCATCTGGAACTTGCGGATGTATCGTTCTTTTACGAGGATGGCAAACCCGTCTTACAAAACGCCTCTGCATTGCTTAAAAAAGGCGAATTTGCTGTTTTGGCGGGACTTTCGGGAACAGGTAAGACAACAATCATCAAGCTGCTTCTCGGGCTTGTAGAGCCTGTAAAGGGTACAATGGCTCTTTGCTTGGATACCGAGCGGATCGTGTTGAGTGCGGCTACCAGACGGCTGTTTGCATTTGTGCCGCAAGGGAACATGTTGCTGTCTGGTTCGCTTCGCGATAATATCACATTCGGATGCACGGATGTCACGGATCAAGAGCTTGAACGGGTGTTATCGCTCGCGTGCCTTACAAAGGTTGTGCAGGATCTCCCCAACGGCGTAGATACCATGATCGGCGAACACGGATACGGTCTTTCCGAAGGTCAGCTTCAACGCGTTGCGGTTGCGCGTGCGCTGCTCAGCGATGCACCGGTGTTGTTGCTGGATGAATGTACTTCGGCATTGGATGAAACGACCGAGCAACAGCTTCTGGCAAATCTTCGATCGCTTAAAGATCGTACGATTCTTTTTATTTCTCATCGTCCTGCGGTGCTCCGCTGTGCCGATATGCTTTGGACGATCAGCGGCGGGGAGATCTCCTGCAAACCTATCAAAGGGAGTGAGCTGTAATGGATTTGATCCGCCGCTTTATGGAGTTGGATGAAGAGGAAGAAAAGCTTTTGGAAAAATGGTGTGCACTCCCCGAAGAGGTATTGCCGTTTTTGCTCAAGATGTTGGATGATCGGGATGACAGCTTTGAAGAAGGTCAGCGGGAGCTTCTTGCGTACATAGAAGCGCATCCTCACCTCAAAAAATAAAATAAAAAAGACTGTCGTGCTGACAGTCTTTTTATTTTATGATCTGTATGCTATCCGTAAGTTCCGCAACGCAACAGTCGGCATCGGGAACGGGAGCGGTGTGCACCAGAACGGTAGTCATGCCGGCGTTGTTTCCTCCGTGAATATCCGCTGTCGGGTTGTCGCCGATCATATAATAATTCGTGTCGGGGAAACGCGTTTTCGCAATCTCAAATAACTCCCGACGCGGCTTGTCGTAGCCTTCCAGAGCGGAGGTGATCACGCCGTCGAGATACGGTGTCAATCCAAGTGTATGAGCCATCATCTCCAGCTCGGGATAGTTGTTTGACAATAACACATTGCGGTGACCGCGGCGTTTACATTCGTTTAACACGGCAAGTGTATCGGGGAAGAGGTGATAGCGGTCAGGGGACATGATAAAGCCTTTTACAAGCGCGGCAGCGGCAGAAGCAACGGCCTCACTTTCACCGCAGGAAAGATAGGTGCTGTAAGCGTGGGCTTCGATGTGATGCCACCACGCATCCCCAATCAGATGTGTATGATTCCGCTCGGGCGTTTGCCATGTGAAGCCGCGGGTATTACATTCGCGGATTTGGTGAAAGAGGACGGCGGTGTGCGGATGCACCGCTGTCAGAGCGGCATACATACTGCCCGACCACAAATGGTGTGAATAGACCAATGTGCCGTCAAAATCCCAGAATACGGTACTCATTGTAAAGAGGACTCCTTGTTTTTTTCGCATAAAATTGCATACAGTATATCCTGAACTTTGTTTGCAGGAATCAAAAATGCAAACTGTATGAGGAGATAGCCGCATACAAACATAGCGGCCGATCCGAATAACAGGATAATGTCTTTTTGCGCGGTGTCAAATATCATATTGAATAAGCTGAATAAAAAAGCAAAAAGGACACATCCCAGCCAAAAACTCATAAAGACTATACTGAACAGGGTAGGGCGAACTGTGATGGTGATATCGGAGCCTTGTTGCGTTTCTTGCACAGTACCTTTGATAACAGGGGAAAAGGCGTTGCGGACAAAAGGAGATGGTTTAAGATACAAGCAGAAGCGGTCATTCTGCATCGTTCCGATAAAGGGCTTACTTTCATCATAATGCACCAAATCCGAAAGTGAAAATGTGTTTGTAGAAAGAATAGAATGGATGTCGGAAGGTGCTTTGTCCGAGTGAATGGTAAAGTGCATAAAGGGTAAGTAACGAGATGGTTTTTTCATAGAATCCCCTCCCTTGAAAATGATAAAAGCATAGGGGTTGTACAGATAAATTATAACATAATGGTCATCGATTCGCAAGAAGGGAAGAGGTGAAAAATTCTTATAGATTTTCTAATCTTTTTCTTGACATTTGGGTGGTTTGGTGATAAGATAGTAGCAGTCCGATTGCCACGGAGAGGTGTCCGAGCGGTTT
>JAZRTC010000006.1:0-5968 GCA_045651865.1 Acutalibacteraceae bacterium | reverse complement strand
CGACTTCTCTTACTGCGCGAGGAATTACAGGAGCGCAAGCAGCTCGGATGGTGCTTGAACAAAACGGAGTCTACGGTTGTCGTATTTCGATGACGGCGGGACAATTGACCGATCATTATGACCCGCGTGCCAATGTGATCCGCTTGTCCGAAGCGGTGTATAAAAGTCCGTCGGTTGCGGCGGTCGGTGTTGCCGCACACGAAGCAGGACACGCCGTGCAGTATGCAAAGGATTACGGTCCGATCAGTCTCCGCGCCAAGATTTTGCCGGCGGCACAGCTTGGCACCAATTTCGGTTGGATTCTGATTGTTCTCGGCTTTGCGCTTTCGTATTTGTCACTTGTGTATATCGGCATTATTCTGTTTGCGGCAACGACACTGTTTCACCTTGTGACGCTCCCTGTGGAGCTGAATGCCAGCCGTCGCGCGTTGGAAGCAATCGGGGAACCCGATATGCTGGATGCCGATGAAAAAGCAGGTGCCAAAAAAGTGCTGACAATGGCGGCATTGACCTATGTTGCGGCACTGGCGGCATCGGTTGTCCAGTTGCTTCAGTTTATTGTAAGAGCCAACAACCGACGCCGATAAAAACCAAAGGTTTCAAAAGGGAGTGAGTGCGATGTCAACCGCACAGAAATGCCGCTATCTGTTGGCGGCAGGTGCAGCGTTTGTTGGCATCGGTATGCTGATGGAGGGTGTCATCCTGACGGGTGTGTTCTTCCTGATGACCGCGGTGCTGTTGCTCCCGATTCTATATCAGCTTTTGTATATGGATTCCAATGAGGTGCAACTGTTGTCGCCTGTGGTGTTTCTGGTTGTCGCGATCTTTTCCTTCGCGATGTATAATGTTGTTCCGAAACCTTATACGATCCCACCGAAAGTGGTGTACAGCGATACGGTTACGATGTCATCGACATCCGCCTTGCATACCACGACGATGCCTGTGACGACTGTGATTATCACAACAACGCAGGCGTCTGTTGTGAGCACACAAGCAACAACGGTTATCACAACCGTTCCGACCACTACGCAAGCCACAAATCATACCGATTCCGCAGTGTACCGCACACCCGGTGGTAAGCGCTATCATGTTGACCCCGATTGCGGCGGCGAAAATTCGTATGAGGTGTCATTTGAAGAGGCGGTGTCAGGCGGATTGACACCGTGTAAAAAATGCGCAGGTGGATAATTTAGCACTTGACAAAGCTAAAGCGTTAATGTATAATGAATACCAATCGAATACGCTTGTTTCTGAAAAGACTGCGAAGGGAATAAGACGCAGGCAGACTTGCCAAGAGAGCCGACGGTTGGTGTGAGTCGGCGTTGTCACCTGTCGTGTATAGCTCATCCCGGAGTTGTCCGTCCGAGCCGGAAAAGGGGAGGGCGGAACGGTTGGTCGCGTTACAGACCGAAGCCTTGTCAGAGGCTGAGGGGTGCTTTGAAAAGCATCTGAATATGGGTGGTACCGCGTGCGATGTTGTCGCTCGTCCCTGTCTTTTAGGGACGGGCGTTTTTTGTATCTGAAAGGAGTTCAGTCACTATGTTAAAACCCTCTTTCCAAAAATACCGTCCGTTCGAGCAGATCAACCTGCCCGACCGTGAGTGGCCGACGAAAGTGATCGACAAAGCGCCCATCTGGTGCAGCGTCGACCTTCGTGACGGCAATCAGGCATTGATCAATCCGATGAATCTGGAGCAGAAGCTGGAGTTTTTCAAAGCACTTTGCGATATGGGATTTAAAGAGATTGAGGTTGGCTTTCCGTCGGCATCCGAAACCGAATATGAGATCTGCCGCGAGCTGATCGAGGGCGGTCATATCCCTGATGATGTTACCATTCAGGTGTTGGTGCAGGCGCGCGAACACCTGATCCGCAAAACTTTCGAAGCCATCCGCGGTGCCAAAAATGTCATCGTCCATTTTTATAATTCCACTTCTACGCTCCAGCGTAAGGTGGTGTTCAAAAAGGATATGGCAGGCATTATCGATATTGCCGTTGAGGGTGCTAAGCTCATCCGCGAACTGACTGAGAATTTTGACGGCGATACGAACATCCGCTTTGAATATTCTCCCGAGAGCTTTTCGGGTACGGAGATGGACTATGCGGTTGAGATCTGCGCCCGTGTAATGGAGACGCTCGGTTCGACCAAGGAAAATCCCGTTATTCTGAACCTGCCCAATACGGTCGAGATGTGTACGCCCAATACCCATGCCGATCAGATCGAATATTTCATCAAACACCTCCCGAACCGTGAAGCGGCGATTATCAGCCTGCATCCGCATAATGACCGCGGTACCGGTGTCGCGGCGGCGGAACTCGGACTTCTGGCGGGTGCTGACCGCGTCGAGGGTACACTCTTCGGCAACGGTGAACGCACGGGCAACCTTGACATCGTTACGATGGGTTTGAATATGTTTACGCAGGGTGTGGATCCCGAATTGAATTTCCACAACCTTCCGAAATACCGCGATCTGTTTGAACGATGCACGGGTATGCGCATCGGTGAACGACAGCCGTATGTCGGTCAGCTGGTGTTTACCGCGTTTTCGGGATCGCATCAGGATGCGATCAACAAAGGCTATGAATACATGGAAAATTCGGGTACCGAGTATTGGGAAATCCCGTATCTGCCCATTGACCCTGCTGATGTCGGTCGCGAGTATGAGCCGATCATCCGCATCAATTCCCAGTCGGGTAAGGGCGGTGCCGCCTATGTGATGCAGCACAACTTCGGCTATCACCTCCCGAAGGATATGCATGTCGAGTTCGGCGCACTGGTTAAAGCGGCGTGTGACGAGGCAGGTCGCGAGATCACACCCGAAGAAGTCTACAAGGTGTTCGAGAGTGAATATCGCAAGACCCCGAAGCAGTATGAGCTTCACGCGTGCCGCTTTGTGGATAGCGAGCATATCAATGAAGAAACGGGCGAGCACGATGTGCACTTTACAGGCTCGATTCTCGTCGGCGATAAAGAGGTCGAAGTCGAAGCAATCGGTAACGGCCCGCTCGATGCGTTCTTCAACGCATTGCCGCAGGTGGGACTCACGGGCTATGAGTTTATGGCATACCACGAGCACGCGATCTCAGCAGGCTCCGACTCCAAGGCGGTCGCCTACATCCGTCTGCGTCGCCCGAACGGCAAGCCGATTTACGGTGTCGGCGTATCCCGCAGCATCAATCGCGCATCCGTCAAGGGTGTGCTGAACGCCATCAACCGCAGTGTCAAGGAGGAGAATTGATATGAATACCTATAAAATTACATTGCTTAAGGGTGACGGCATCGGTCCTGAGATTGTCAATCAGGCGGTCAAGGTGCTCGATGCGGTCGGCGAAAAGTTTGATTTTCAAATAGACTATACCGATGCGCTGATCGGCGGTGCCGCAATCGATGCAACGGGAGAACCTCTGCCGCAGGCGACGGTTGATGCGTGCCTTGCATCCGATGCGGTGCTTCTCGGTGCGGTCGGTGGCTATAAATGGGACGGACTGTCGGGCAAACAACGCCCCGAGGCAGGTCTTCTCGGCATCCGTGCAGCACTCGGTTTGTTTGCCAATCTGCGTCCTGCCAAGATTTACGGTCCGCTCAAAAGCGCGTGTCCGCTCCGTCCCGACATTATCGGCGACAGCATGGATATTATGGTCGTGCGTGAGCTGACAGGCGGTATCTATTTCGGTGAGCGTGGCAGAACCAACAAAGACGGTGTCGAGGGTGCATACGATACCGAGTATTATTCCAAACCTGAAATCGTCCGCATCGCCAAGGTGGCGTTTGAAGCGGCGATGAAGCGCGGCAAGAAACTGCACAGCATCGATAAGGCGAATGTGCTGGAAAGCTCCCGTCTGTGGCGCGAAACGGTCAACGAGATGGCGAAAGACTATCCCGAGGTGGAGGTCAATCACCTGTACATTGACAATGCCGCGATGCAGCTTGTCCGTAATCCGAAGCAGTTTGATGTGATGGTCACCTCCAACATCTTCGGTGATATCCTGTCCGACGAAGCCTCGCAGATCGCAGGCTCCATTGGTATGCTGGCTTCTGCTTCGCTGGGTGAGGGTACCCGCGGACTGTATGAGCCGATTCATGGCTCGGCACCTGATATTGCGGGTCAGAACATCGCTAACCCCTTGGCAACCATCTTGTCGGTGGCGATGATGCTTCGTTATTCGCTGAATGAAGATGCGGCGGCGGATGCCATCGAAAAAGCGGTCGAGGCGGTGCTGGATCAGGGACTTCGTACTCCCGATATCTATACCGACGGAACAACGAAGATCGGTACGGATGCGATGGGCGATGCGGTTGTCGCGGCGCTGTAAATACTCCAAAAGGCTGTTGCGGTTTGCAACAGCCTTTTTTGCACCTCTTTTAAGTTTTTGAGTACAGTATAAACAGGGGGTGAGGAGGTGCGAAAACGACGACGATTTGTTCGCAGGCGCATAGCACTGTTGTTGCTGGTGCCGTTGATGTTGCTTGTCTTTTTGTCGGTGCAGTACCGTCCGCTGATGCTGGATTCTGCCTGCAATCTTGCCAGAAGTACGGCGATTGAGATTGTCAATCAGACCGTGTGCGATATGCTCGCACAGCAGGATGTGCGTTATGAGGATCTGATTGATGTTACCTATAATGAACAAGGGGATGTCCGTGCGTTGCAGGCAAACGCGGCACGCATCAACCGTGTCAAAAGCGAGACAGTCTTAGCGGTAAAGCAAGCATTTGAAGATCACGCTGTGCAGACGGTCGGGGTGCCGCTCGGTACATTGTGCGGCTTTACGATGCTGTCAGCACTTGGGCCGAATCTTCCGTGCCGTTCTTTGTTGCTTGCGTTGCCGAGCGCAGAACTAACCTATCATTTCGACGGTGCAGGTATCAATCAGACGCTTCATAGCATCCTTATGACGGTCACATTGCCGATGTCGGTGACATTGCCGCTTCAGGATCGCGATTTTGAGGTGAAGGCATCGTTTCTGATCGGCGAGACCATTCTTGTCGGTGAAGTACCGGGTTCTTATACGAATGTGATCAGCGATCCCGAGGTCGCGGACGATCTCTTCAATTACGGGGATATCGACCAGTAGAATTTTAACAATGAACGATAAAAAACTGTTGCAAAACAGCCTTTGCTGTGGCATAATAATTCCATACCAATCAGAAGGGGTATGAGGAATATGAACATTGCGATTTACGGCTACGGCAACCTCGGTAAAGGTGTGGAATGTGCTGTCAGACAAAACAGCGATATGACACTCTTTGGTGTGTTTACGCGCCGCGATCCTTCGTCGGTTACAACGGTGTTTGAAGATACAAAGGTTTATCATACAGGTGATATTGAGGCGTATAAAAACGACATTGATGTCCTGATCATCTGTGGCGGCAGTGCGACCGATCTGCCCGAAATGACGCCCTCGCTTGCGGCGCACTTCAATGTGGTTGACAGCTTTGACACGCACGCGGATATTCCCGCTCACTTTGCACGGGTGGATGCGGCGGCAAAAGCGGCAGGCACGACAGCGGCGATCTCGGTTGGCTGGGATCCCGGTATGTTCTCGCTCAACCGCCTGTATGCGTCGGCGATCCTGCCCGATGGCAAGGATTACACATTCTGGGGCAAGGGTGTCAGCCAGGGTCATTCGGATGCCATCCGCCGCATTGAGGGTGTTGCCGATGCACGGCAGTATACCTGTCCCGTGGACGCGGCGCTTGAAGCGGTGCGCAGCGGCAAAGCCCCCGATCTGACCACCCGTGAGAAGCACACCCGCCTTTGCTATGTCGTTGCAAAGGACGGCGCGGATCTTGCGCGTATTGAGAATGAGATCAAAACCATGCCGAAATATTTTGCCGATTATGACACGACCGTGCATTTTATTTCGCAGGAGGAGCTTGACCGTGACCATAAGGGAATCCCGCACGGCGGCTTTGTGATCCGCACGGGAAAAACGGGTAAGGAAGTCGGAGGCCAAGCGGTCTTAGGAAGA
>JAZRTC010000005.1:0-3609 GCA_045651865.1 Acutalibacteraceae bacterium | reverse complement strand
GTGTAGAAATACAAACCGATATCCTGCGGTTCAAAATGACACTCCCACCACTCGTGGCAGTCGCCGTCCATGCCTGCCCAGAACATCTCCGCGCACACCAGCGGCTGATCATCGCAGTTGACGATCAGACGGCACGCGCGGCACGCCCAATCACGCGGCACGCGCACACGCATCAGCACCGCCGTGTACGGGGTAACAGCACCCGACGGGAAACGGTGTTCGGTCAATTGTGAATGAAACAAATAGGGTAACATAGTTTGTGGATCTCCTTCCGTAATAAGCCTCCCCTTTGAGGGAGGTGTCTTTTTGCCCGGGCAAAAAGACGGAGGGAGTTTCAGCAATTTTCAAACCTTGCTTAAAACTCCCCCACCGTCCGTCGGACGGAGCCCCCTCACCAAGGGGGGCTTCAAAAGGTTTTACGAATAATCGCGGATGTGCAGGCTGATCACGCCGTGTCGCTCGATCACTTCCAGACTGTACCCGGGACGCACAAGCTGTCTGTCCGCAGGCAGGCTTTTATTCGCTTCTTTACAGATCTGGATGATATTTTCCACGATCATTGCCTTGAGTGCCTCGAGCGAGTAGTTCCCTGTCGGACGAAGCACCGCCACATCGTTTGCAAGAATACTGCGCGCCACCTCTTTGCCGATGACCGCCTGATTGTAGCTTGAAATCTCTATCGCCGTTTTCACAAAGAAGTTTTCGGCAGTCGCCGTGCACACGGGATACGGATAGGACGCGTAGTAGGTGGAGTCGAAATAGGAAGTTGCGCGATAAATGGTACGCTCCGCTTCCATTTGCGCCGTGGTGACATTGTAGTAGGTATAGCGGATATATTCGGGGTTCGGTGTGGAGAACACGGGATCGTCCCAGGTCAGGTCGATCTGATACCAGTCGCCGTTCAGGTCGATCAAGTTCCACATATGCGGTTCCGCGTTGGCTTTGAGATCGCCGATCTGCAAAATCGCGTTGATGCCGCAGCGGTACATCAGGTACTGGAACGCGCGGGCATAGCTTTCACACACACCTGTTTTGTGCAGGATCACGCCAAGCAGATCGTGGTTGTGCGGCGCTTTATAGGTCGTGTCGTAATCCGACGACAAAATAATACGGTCGTGGATGAGACGCACGCGATCCGCTTTCGGCATTTCATCGGTAATGCCGTCAAGAAGCACCTGCACACCGTCTTCCAGCTGTGCCTGCAACGCCGCGATCTCATCGGGTGTATAGGCATAGGTCTGCGACATCGTGTGAATATAGGTGTTAGCCCCCATCGTCCAATAGCTGTAACCATAGGACAAGCTCAGCCAGAACGCCTCAGGATGATCGTCATAATAATAGCGCAAAACTTTTTCAAACTCGTTGAGTGTCAGACCGAATTCGTGCATATCGACATCGGATACGAACGCGTTGACCTGTCTGCCGAGATGGTCGTATGCGGCAGCGAGATTGGCATCCTCCGCCAGAAGCAGTTGCCTTCCGTAATACTGCGTTTCATCCAGCGGTGTCAGGGCAAGCGGGATCTCGGGAGCGGTCGCGTTGCACACCTCTTCGTCTGTCACAGTCAGGTGATTGACCGCAATGGTGCCCTTTGCCTTGGGTTCGATGTAGATCGCATCCAGACTGACCGTCTGCGGAACCGCGCCGTCGTTCCAAAGATAATATCCCTTGAGATACAACGATACGGTGTAGGTTCCCGCAGGGGCAGAAGTATACGCGTACGCATCGCCGCCGAATTGCGGGAAGAAATCGTCGCCCGATGTCATCCAGCGGCCGTTTGTCGCGTCGTACAAGGACAGCGCAAACGGTACATCCGAGGTCAGCGACAAATGCAGATACGGATAGCGCTCGACATCGTACTCGCCGATGCCTTTGATGCCGATACTGCCGCTGTCACCCGCCGAAGAGATCACCAGTCCGTTCTCGCTGTAAGTGAATGTCGCACCCTCGGCAGAAACCTCGGTGTTCTCCTCAAGAAGCAGGTCATAATCCGCACAGAAGCCCTCGGGTAAGAGGCGCAACGCGTCAAAGGTAGCGCTGGGCGAGGACTTGTTGAACTCTACATAGATCGCACGGATGGTCGCGGTACAATTGGGGTTTTGCCACCCCTCGTGTTCAATGTTCCATTCATAGATCGCGCGGTAATCGTCCACCGCCTGATAGGTGCCGACGGGATAGACATTGCCGCCGACGAAATTTTCATACAGATTGATCCAGTGATCACGATATTCGCCCTCGGGATCACGGTCAAGCACGGTGATCGTTACTTTTGTATCGGTGGAGAAAGACTGCAACAGATACGGGTACAACGCATAGTCGAAAGTCAGGCGCGGCGCCAGCGAAAAATCGCCCGTGACCGTCCAGCTGCCGTCTTCGTTGATGGTGATGTTTTCCCGTCCGTCGGCGATATAGCGTTCCTGAAGAAGATTGTACGGATCGTCATAGGGCGGTTTCGTCGTGGTGGTCGTCGTTGTCGTGGTCGTACTTGTGGTAGTAGTCGTCGTCGTGGTGGTGGTCGTCGTCTGATTGACCAAGGACATCAGCATCACACGCACATCGGCGGAATTGACCTTGCCGTCGCCGTTGTGATCTGCCGCCGAAAGCTGTTCCTCCGTCAGGATCGCTAAGCCGACAATATGCTGAACAACCATCCGCGTGTCGACGGTCGACAATTCGCCGTCGTCGTTGAGATCGCCGTCTGTCAGCTGTGCTGAAACAAGCGGCATCGTCATACATATAAACAATGCAATCAGGGACATCCATGCCGTTACAGTGTGCCATATCGGCTTTGCTTCACACATGCGATCTCTCTCCTTTCGGCGGAATTTTCTTACAGCATACCGTCTGTTTCCTCTTCCTTGTTCGGAACAGCCGTAAAGTCTACATAACAATAATTGGCATCAACCGTATTTTCCGGAATGCCGGGAACGGTCACACCGTCGCTGTATTGCCACAGATGGTAAGTGCCTTCGTATTCACACTCGTCGTTATACTGCGCAACCCAGCGATACCATTGATCAAAACACGGATCGGTCAAGCGTGTTTCCCACCAGTCGAGATTGGCATACACGCCGACTTTATACCCTGCGTTTTGAAGCGTTGTGCAGAAAAATTTGGCAATCGCCGCGTATTCTTCGTTGGTCAGGTCACCCTGATAAGAGGAATACTCCATATCCAGAAAAATCGGCAGGGTCAGATTTTTGCCCTCCAGCAAGCGAAGCGCGTGCATCGCCTCACCGATTGCCTCCGTGGCGTTGCGTGCGTAACAGAAGAAGTAGGCGCCGTAGGGCATGCCAATCTCTTCGCAAGCGGCGGCGTTGATCTCCCAGTATTCATCATCCTGCTCGGGGTCATCCTGTCCGTAACCGCATCGCAAGATGGCAAAGTCCACACCGCTGTTTTTCACTTCGACCCAATCAATATCGCCTTGTGCATACGACACATCGATTCCGTGGAATACAGACGGTTGTGTATTCGTGGTAGTTGTCGTAGTTGTCGTGGTTGTCGTGGTTGTCGTGGTTGTAGTGGTTGTCGTGGTTGTAGTGGTTGTCGTGGTTGTCGTGGTTGTAGTGGTTGTCGTAGTTGTCGTAGTTGTCGTAGTTGTCGTAG
>JAZRTC010000004.1:0-9655 GCA_045651865.1 Acutalibacteraceae bacterium | reverse complement strand
CCGTCTGCTCACAGCACTCAAAAGACACACCGGGACCGGAGGTCTCGGTCAGACCGTAAATGTCATAGGCCTTAATGCCCAGGGTGGCCTCGGTGCTCCGACGCATCTCCTCGGTCCAGGGCTCGGCGCCGAAGATACCCGCCTTAAGTGGAATCTGGTCAGGGGTGTAGCCCTGCTCCTTTAGACTCTCGCCCAAATAGGCGGCATAGGAGGGGGTGCAGCACAGCACAGTGGAGCCGAAATCCTGAAGAATGGTGATCTGACGCGCGGTGTTACCGCTGGAAACGGGGATTGTGGTTGCGCCGATGCGCTGTGCGCCTCTGTGCAAGCCGAAACCGCCCGTGAACAGACCGTAACCGTAGGCGTTGTGTACATAGTCGTCTTTATCAGCGCCTATGGCGGTGAGCTGACGGGCAACAATATCCGCCCATACATCAAGATCGTTTTGCGTGTAACCCACGACGACCTGTTTGCCGGTTGTGCCGGAGCTTGCGTGAAGCTCGACAACATCGGTCATCGGTACAGCCATCATACCGTAAGGGTAGGTATCACGCAGATCCTGCTTATATGTGAACGGGAGTTTGTATAAATCGGCGGCACAGGTGATATCTTCCGGTTTGACACCGGCCGCATCCATCCGGTTGCGGTAGTGCGCCACATTCTCGTATACATGCTTTACCGTTTTGACCAGACGGTCATCCTGAATAGCGCGGATCTGTTCAACGGATGCCGTCTCAATCTCCGGTTGGAAATATTTGGACATATCGAACACTTCTTTCTATGGGTTACAGGGATTTACCAAGTTCAAATGCCTTCTTGTTCAGCTCCAGAAACTTTGCAGGCACACATGCTTCCAGTGCTGTTTGCCATGCGTCGTCGGGAATGTCGAAATACTGGGACAGACGACCCATCAGTACGATGTTGACGGCTTTGGAAGAGCCTGCTTCATTCGCAAGAGAAAGAGCATCGAACGCATCCACCTTATGTCCGTTTTCTTGCATTTTTTCGACCAACTGCTCGGGATAGGATGCAGCACCCGTGATCACGGGCATCGGATCGATCTGCTGGGTGTTGACGATGATCTGACCGTCTTTTTTGAGGTATTCCGTCCAGCGGGCGGCTTCCAGAAGCCCAAACGCCACAATGGCATCTGCCTGACCTTTGTCGATGACAGGCGAGTAGACCTTGTCGCCGTAGCGGACATAGGTCACAACCGAACGGCCGCGCTGGCTCATGCCGTGGACTTCGGACACTTTCACATCGTAGCCCTGATCCATCAGCAGTCTGCCGAGCAGTTTACTGGCAAGCAGACTGCCCTGACCGCCGACACCGACGATCATAATATTTTTGGTTTCCATGTCTGTTTGCCTCCTTATTTCGCGGTGCTTTCAAACGCATCGAAAGCACAGAGTTGTTTACATACATCACAGCCGACACAGAGCGTGGGATCGACCGATGCCTTACCGTTTTTCATGCTGATGGCAGGGCAACCGAGCTTCATGCACTTTTTGCAGCTGCGGCACTTGTCGGGGTTGACTGTCAGCGGCGGGTTTGCCTTGACGGATTTGAGAAGTACGCAGGGGCGGCGGGAAATGATGACCGACGGCTCCTTGACAGCAAGCTCCTCTTTCACCGCTGCATCGCACGCGGCAAGATCATATGGATCAACCACGCGCACGCGTTGAATACCGAGTGCACGGCACAGTGCTTCCAGATCCACCTTTGCGGCAGGGTCGCCCTTGATGTTGTAGCCCGTTGTCGGGTTTTGCTGATGACCCGTCATACCGGTAATGGAGTTATCAAGAATGATAACGGTGGAATTGGTGGCATTGTACGACACATTCACAAGACCCGTCATACCCGAGTGCATGAAGGTGGAGTCGCCGATGACACCAACGGTTTTGCCTTCGCTTTCTTCGCCGCGGGCTTTGTTGAAGCCGTGCAGACCCGAAATAGAAGCACCCATGCAAATGGTCGCATCCATCGCACAAAGCGGTGCCTGAGCGCCGAGTGTGTAGCAACCGATATCACCCATAACGGTGATCTTGTTCTTGGCAAGTGTGTAGAAAAGACCGCGGTGCGGACAGCCTGCACACATCACGGGAGGACGGATGGGGAGTTCTTCCGTGAGTGCCGTGCCGTTTTCAACCTCTTTGCCGAGGACGGAAGCGACAAGGTTTTGCGAAAATTCACCGATCACGGGGAACAGCGACTTGCCTTCCACTTCCAGACCGAGCTTGCGGCAATGTGTTTCGATCACATCGTCAAGCTCCTCGACAACCACAAGGCGATCGACCTTCGCGGCGAAATCTTTGATCAGATTCACAGGCAGGGGATGCACCATACCGAGCTTCAGCACGCTGACCGAATCACCGAATACCTCTTTGACATATTGATACGAGGTGGAGGAGGTGATGATACCCATTTGAGTGCCGCCCATTTCCACGCGGTTGATGTCGTTTGTTTCGGCAAATGCTACGAGATCCAGTGTGCGTTGTTCCACGATGGGATGACGCTTCTTCGCAAAACCGGGCATCATAATGTACTTGGCAGGATTTTTTTCATAGGGCTTTGCATCTGGTTCAACACGGTCGCTCCGCTCCACAAGGCTCTGAGAGTGTGCAACACGGGTGCACATTTTCAGAATAACGGGCGTGTCAAAACGCTCGGAAATTTCGTAAGCGCGTTTGACAAAGTCAAGGCACTCCGCCGAATCAGACGGCTCGAGCATTGGCACCTTGGCGGATGCCGCGTAATGACGGGAGTCCTGCTCATTCTGCGAGCTGTGCATACCCGCATCGTCCGCCACAACGATGACCATACCGGCGTTGACACCGGTGTAGGAGATGGTGAAGAGCGGGTCGGCAGCAACATTCAATCCGACATGCTTCATCGCGCAGAAACTACGCTTACCGCCCAAAGATGCGCCGAATGCGGCTTCCATTGCCACTTTCTCATTGGGTGCCCACTCGCACGCGATGTCGTCATAGGTTGCGGCGAATTCGGTGATTTCGGTACTGGGTGTACCGGGGTAGCTCGATGCCACACAGCATCCCGCTTCATACAAACCTCGCGCAACCGCCTGGTTGCCGAGCATCAATGTCTTTTTCATACATTACCCTCCTGATTGCGCAGATCAACAATGCGCTTAGCTTTTCCTTCATATCGTTCAAGTGAGCGCGGAGACACAAGCGTGACTTTCGCGTCGATACCGAGAACGGTGCGGAGTTTTTGGATTGCGGACTGGCGCAGTGCCTCCAGCCCCTGGAAGTTTTCAAGAAGTGACGCATCCACAAGCTCGATTTTAACTTCAAGATAATCGGTGTAGTTGCGGCGGGTGAGGACAAGCTGATAATGCGGCGAAATCCCCTCGATGTTCGCCATCACGCTTTCGATCTGGGACGGGAATACATTGACACCGCGGATCTTGAGCATATCGTCCGAGCGACCCTTGACCTTGTCCATGCGTGCGTGCGTTCTGCCGCATTTGCAGGTCTGGTAGTTCAGGCGGGTGATATCTTTGGTGCGGTAGCGCAGAAGCGGGATGCCTTCCTTGGTGAGCGTGGTCACGACCAGTTCACCGTTTTCGCCTTCGCCAAGCGGTTTTTCCGTGGTGGGATCAATGATCTCGGGCAGGAAGTGATCTTCTGCAAAGTGCAGACCGTCGCGCTCGACACATTCGCCCGATACGCCGGGGCCCATCAGTTCGCTCATGCCGTAGTTGTCGGTGGAGAACAGACCGAAGCCTTTTTCGATCAGATCGCGAAGCTCATTGGTGCAGCCTTCCGAGCCGAACAGACCGATGCGAAGTTTGATATCATCGTTGCTGATACCCATTTCGTGGGCAACTTCGCTCATGTACATCGCATAGGACGGGGTGCTTACAAGAACGGTCGAACCGAAGTCCTTGAGAAGCATCGCCTGTTTTTGGGTATTACCGCTGGATACGGGGATAACCGAGCAACCGATCTTCTCCAGACCGTAGTGCAGGCCGAGTGCACCCGTGAACAGACCGTAACCGAAGGAGATCTGTGCCACATCTTCGTCGGTGACACCGACAGCAACGCACATACGCGCCACGCAGTCGCTCCAGTTATTGATATCGTTTTGGGTGTAACCAACCACAGTCGGCTTGCCGGTTGTACCCGAACTTGCGTGAATACGCACGATCTTCTTCTGCGGCACAGCAAACAATCCAAACGGGTAGTTGTCACGGATGTCCGCTTTCGTGGTAAAGGGGATGTATTGCACATCCGACAGTGTTTTGATCTTATCGGCGGTCACACCCGCTTCGGATAATTTCTTGTTATAAAACGGAACATGGTTGTAGCAATAATCCACAATGTGGCGCAGTCGTTCAAGCTGGAGTGCTTCGAGTTCCTTACGCGGCATTGTTTCAATGTCTTTCTGGAAATACAATGTAATGGCCTCCTTATGTATTTATAAATAAATACTTTAATAGTATAGCATAGTACAGTGGATTTGTCACGAACTTTTTTAACAAATTTTGCGTAGTTTCGCAGAAAAGGAGCAAACAAGCGTTTGCTCCTTTTTGGACTTTACACAGATTCTTTATCGGACGGCAATGCCGCGTGAGCGGGAACGGTCACTTTGCCTGTATAGCAGGAGAAAATCGTCTCCAGTGATTGGGCGTCCTGCTTTTTGGTTACAAGGCTGACAAGCGGAACCAGAATCAGTCCTGCGATCATCACAAAAGCACCGCTGTTGATAGGCGATTGCAGGAAAGCGGGGAAGAAGCTGACATCCGTCAGCAGTGTGTCAATGAGATTGAGAACCATCACGCCGGCACCGAAGATGTAGGATACCCACACGGATGCCTTGGTGACACCTTTCCAGTACAGACCGTAGAGGAACGGGGCAAGGAATGCGCCTGCCAATGCACCCCACGACACACCCATCAGCTGGGCAATAAAGGTGATGGAGGAGTGGTATTGCACGATGGCAATGAGGGCAGAGATGACGATAAACACGGCAATGAACACACGCATCGTCAGCATCGTGGCTTTTTCCTTAATGTTTTTCATGCAGGTTTCTTTCAGGAAATCCAGTGTCAGAGTCGAACTGGATGTCAGCACAAGCGATGACAGTGTCGACATCGAGGCAGACAGCACCAAGACGACTACGATGCCGAGCAGGATGTCGGGAAGATCAGACAGCATAGCAGGGACGATGGCATCAAACACGACATTGCCGTCTGCGCCGTAAATGGAAGCGTTATCTGCGTACAGTCTGCCGAAACCGCCGAGGAAATAACATCCGCCTGCAACGATAAACGCAAAAGCGGTGGATACGACCGTGCCGGTTTTGATGGATTTTTCGCTCTTGATGGCGTAGAATTTCTGCACCATCTGCGGCAGACCCCAGGTACCCAGCGAGGTGAGAATCACAACGCAAGCCAGATTAAACGGATCGGGACCAAAGAAGGAGTTGAATGCACCGGGGGTGGCGATAGTCTCGTCGGTGACATTGGCGAGAGCGTTCAGTGCCTCCGTAAAACCGCCGTGACCGTTCAGAACGGCGGCGATAACCGCAACAATACCAAACAGCATAATGATGCCTTGAATGAAATCGTTGACAGCGGTCGCGGTGTAGCCGCCGATGATGACATACACAGCGGTTAAGACAGACATCACAATGACACACGCTTCATACGGAATGTTGAACGCCATCTCAAACAAGCGGGACAAACCGTTGTACAGCGAAGCGGTGTAGGGGATGAGAAATACGAATACGATCATCGCCGCCGCGATGCGCAGGGCTTTGCTGTTGTATCGCTTGCCGAAGAAATCGGGCATTGTACGGCTGTCAAGATGCTGGGTCATCACGCGGGTGCGTCTGCCGAGCAACACCCATGCGAGCAAGGAGCCGATGAGTGCATTGCCGATACCGATCCATGTGGAGGCAATACCGAATTTCCAGCCAAACTGACCTGCATATCCGATGAAAATGACCGCCGAGAAATAGGATGTGCCGTAAGCGAACGCGGTCAGCCACGGGCCGACATTGCGTCCTCCAAGCACGAAGCCCTGCGTATCTGTGGCGGAGCGGCGGCAAAGAAAACCGACCAGCACCGTGATCGCCAGAAAGGCAACCAACAGCATCAGTTTGACAATCATAACCTAGACCTTCTCTCGTGGGGTTCGTCGCTTTAAAGGCTAAACACTTTAAAGCGATAAAGTACATTGACGATATTATATACAAGCTTTTAGGAAAAGTCAAGCGGTTTTATCATAAAATTTCCGTTTTTTTCATAAAGTGTGGAAAATGAAAGAAAAGGGTGATCTATATGCCGCGCATTTATCTGAGTCCGTCGCTTCAGGAATGGAATCCCTATGTGATCGGCGGTAGCGAGGAAGAGTATATGAATCTGGTGGCGGATGCCATGGAGCCGTATTTGATCTCGAACGGGATCGCGTTTACGCGGAACCGTCCGGAACAAACGCTGTCGCAGGTAATCCGTCAGTCCAACGAGTCCTACTATGACCTTCATCTGGCGCTTCATTCCAATGCGGCAGGAGCGGGGAATGAAGGAACGGTGCGTGGAACGGAGGTCTATTATTATACGCCGAGCAGTGAAGGTGCACGCGCGGCAGGATTCATTGTCGATACGCTGAAAGGGATCTATCCCATACCTGACCGTGTGCGCGCCGTGCCGACAACTGCACTCGCGGAAGTTCGTCGCACGAACGCTCCGTCGGTACTGGTAGAGATTGCGTATCACGACAATGTCGAGGATGCTGAGTGGATCCGTGACAATATCGACGGCATTGCCCGCGCGCTTGTGGAGGCATTGACACTGTATTTCAATATTCCGTTTATTGAAGCAACAGCACCGCGAACAGGTGTTGTGTCAACGGCGGGCGGTGCACTGAATATCCGCAACCGTCCCACATCCACTGCCGCGGTGGTCGGCACCATTCCGAACGGAGCACGGGTTACTGTCAACGGACGCACGGATGACTGGTATGTTGTCAATTATAACGACATTATCGGCTATGCCAACACGGCGTATATCACAGTTTAAAAGTTAATTTTTTAAAAATCAAATATCTATTGATTTTTGTGATGGTCTGTGCTATTATTGAATAAAGGAGCGGATTTAAAACGACATATCGGATGTCGGCAGTTCCAATACCTCGAGCGATGCACATTCGCTACACACCTACAGAACTTGGCGGCATCCCGCTTTGTGCGGATGACTGGGTCGAATTCTGCGCGGTGGTAGCGGATGTGTTTTTGTTTTAAATGCTTTGTGAGAGGAGAGGAAAATTATGACAAGAGATGTAAAACAGGCAGTCGGCAGACCGAATAATTCCGTGTTCGTTCGCAGATGTATCATTTACGGTATTATTTTGGCAGTCATGCTGTTTGTTGCACCGACCGTTTTCGAAAAGATTATGGTTCCTATGGCGGCGGATGGAATGACCGTGGCTTGGAATACCGTGTTTGTGCCGCTTGCCGTGTTTATGATGGCGATCGGACTGTTCCGTGCGTGGCGCCGTCGTTGGCCGCTCGCCTATATGGACAACTACCGCTATCAGGCGAAGAAAAACGACTATGAAACCTGTCCTCGTTGCGGTGCGGCTCTTGTTTTGAAAAAACGCACGCGTTACCACCGTGTAAAAACGGGTGAGCTTGTGACGACTACGACTTATACCGACGGTAGCAAAACGGTGGATCGTAAGGACATTCACGAAAATGTAAAGCGTACGGAATACTATCACGAATGCTCGAACGGTTTGTGTAAACTGGAAGCGGAACAGCAGATCGGTCAAAGCCATCTGCCGTGGAAAAAGAAGGAGATTCGTTGCCTTGTGCTCAACGACAACAGCCTTCTCAGCCGTAAGCACCCGTATGCAAAATCGTTGTTGCTCTCGCGTATGCTGGTTCCTTTCCTTGCGCTGGTGATCATTGTGGCAGGCGGTATCACCGTTTACACCTATGCTAATTCCCATAACGATGTGTGGGTATACACCACCGCTGACAAGGAATCTGATCGCTCGGCAGAGGACTACCAAAACTATCTGTTGTCGTTGGATACGCAGTACCCCCATTGGTATATGTCCTACGAAAAAGCACCGACGGATATGCTCAACTATCTGATCAAACTTGTCCCTGGACAGGATAAAGAGATCGGATACAGCATGAATTGCTACACCGACGACAGCGGTATGACGTTCACATATCGCTTTGAGGGCGACGACGCGGGAACGGGGATGCCCGACGGTTGGTACACCTTGACAACGCTCGACGGCGTAAAGGTGTTGATCGACGATACCAACGAAAAGATTTATAAGCAAGGTTCGGAGTTTTACGAAACCTATGCCCCGAAATTGCTTGCGCTGAACCACGATAAACCGCTGAGTGTTATTTTCGAGCGTGTAGGCGGCGGCGAGCATGCGCTGTCCGGCACCAATGATTTTTGGAAGGAATACATCCGCAAAGACGGTACGATGATATATTCGTATATGATGCCCGATGATGTGTCAAAAATCAATGGTGGATTCCACGCGGTCACCAACTATCCCGACGAGCAGATGCGGGAACGGTGGTCGTTCAATTACGACGAATACCAATACCCCGCCGATGATCTTGAAGGATATACATATTCGGATGCAGCTCCCCTGAACGAAAACGATGAACTCGGAAAACTGATGGCAAAGAGCAGTGACAGCAACGGGGAGTATACACTCTATCGCAACGACGAAGAAGTGGTGAATATTGATGTAGATTACCTTGCCAACGGATTTGAATTCCGCTTTGATATCGTTGCAGACGGCGTATATAAAGGATTTGAAGAAGACGACACCTACCGCATGAACACCAATGCGAAAACGCTGACCAAAATCGTCACCGACGAGCATTACAATGAAACGGAACACGATATGCCGCTTTCGCAATATCAGGAGCAATACGATTTCCTGCTGAGCATTATTCCCGAAACCTACATCCGCAGCATTATCGATATGGATAAAGCGGATGTGCGAAAAGAAAAAGTCGGTCTTATTACGATTTATGAGATGAAAGATGCAAACAGTAATGTCACGGCGGATATGAAATTGATGTTCGGCAAGATCGGCGAAGTGGTGCATTATCTAAGCGAAAACGAGTATGTGAAAATCGAACTGGCTTATTGATGACAATAAAAGGAGGATATGAGTATGGGACTGTTTAACAAAATTTTGGGAGAAGCGATGATCTATACCAACAGCTTTGGTCTGACCAAGGAAATTACCTATGAGGAAGCACTGGACATTTTGCTCGGTCAAAAGCCGAATGCCATCGAACTGGCAAAAGCGGAAAATGCCATGGTGATGGCTAATAAGACGACGGGCAGTGAAGCGAAGCGTACCATCGGTGTGGCGCTTTGCAAAACATACGGCTTGCTCACGGACGCCACCACCCACGAGGCACAAATGAACGAAGCGTCCGACTTCCTCTCGGCGTCCGCCGTGGAAGCCTCTGCGGAAGACGATCATTCCTCGTTTGATGTGCTTAAAATGGTGATGGAATCCGATTATGCGAAGCGGATCGGCCTTGCGGAAAACACGGTGGACTATATTCTGAATGTAAAGGAATGGAACGGCACGGAGTATGTGTATCTCGCGTGTGCGAATATGTACGGCTGGGGATG
>JAZRTC010000003.1:0-7673 GCA_045651865.1 Acutalibacteraceae bacterium | reverse complement strand
CCGTTTTCCTTCGTCTCACACAAAGCAGGCCAATAATCGGCGGCAAGACCGAAGGTGGCATCGGCGCCGGAGGTGGATGCCGTAACGGCAATGTCAAACGCGGTTGTGGATTGCAGATCAATCAACCAGTTGCGCAACACCGAAACATCATACGATGTGAGCGGGGTGAACTGCACGGCATAGCCGTCAGCCGTATCCCCCGTGACGGTCAGCTTGCCGTTATCGTAGCGATAACTGCCGCGCTTAGTTGGATCGGTCACTTTGATGGAGTTGGTATCAATAAGCGATACCGCTTTCGGCGAGCGGTCGTTGACGAGCGACAGGTCATACACCGTGAGCTTCGCATTTGCGTTGCCCGAGGCATACACGCGCACCTTTGAGATTGTGACCGTGCCGTCCGCGTTGACCATATCGGCAGGGAAATCATACGAACCGAGATCCACCGCGCTGTACAAGCGTTGACCGTTGCCGATCAGGTCGCCGCTCTCCATGGAAAGAACGGCTTTATCGATCCATTGCACCATTGAGATACTTGCACCGTTGGGTGTAATCAGATAGATATTGGCGGATGCTCCGACTTCGGGCAAAAGATCGACATACAGCGTGGTATCGTCGGGTTGGAAGGTGATGGGTGTTTCCAATGTAAAGTCTGCGAACGGCCATTCACCGTTGGTGTTGTAAAACACCGTGCTGTAATCGGTGGTTTCCACACGCATCACGGCACTGTCATAGCTCCAATCGTCGGCATTGTCCGCCATCAGATCACCGTCGTAGGTGTTCGTACCGTCACCGATCGGAATAAGGAACTGCGCCACGCCGCACCATTTCTGACGGGTGAAATCGCGACCCTTGACAAGAATATAATCCTCGTACACTTCCACATACAGACCCTGCGAACCTTGGAAATCCAGATTGTCGTCACCCCACAGATACGCGGTGGACGAGGCGTTGATAAAGGTCGCGTCCACACCGTTGCCGTACAACATCGGCTGCTCCTGTTCAAAGGACGAGTGGGTATGTCCCGAGAATAACACGGCATTCGGGTAGTTTTTCAAAATTGCGTGCAATTTGATACTTGCAGACTCGCCGAGATACCAGCGCTGAACCGTGCTGTTCTTCCAACTCAGCGTACCCGAAACGGTATCTTTGAGCGGTTGGTGCAAAAAGAGGAACACGGGTTTGCTCGGGTCGGTCGCGGCAAGCTGTGACTCCACCCACGACAGCTGAGCATCGCTGATGGTGCCCGCTGTTGTTTGCTCCTCCGAGCCGAGCACCAGAAACTTTGTGCCGTTTTTCTCCACGCTGTAATACAAACCGGGCGCATGGAAATTGGCAATAAAGCGCTCGATTTCTTCCTGATAAGTACCGCCGTACACCTCGTCGTGATTGCCGATGGCAAAGGTAATCGGCGGCAGAGAAACTTCCGCCTTGATCTCGTTAATGGTCTGTAATAGCAGGTCGTATTGATCCTGCGTACCACGGTCGGTGTTGTCGCCCGCGGTGAAGATACCAATGCTGTTCGGACTGTTTTTCGACACATCGCGAAGCGCCATCTTGAGATTCGGGATATGGCAGGGCAGTGACGACGACGCGTGCAGATCGGTCAGCACCTGGAACGAATAGCGATAGGTCGAAGCGGGTGCTTTAAGCTTTGCAGGTGCGGCAACAAAGCGGGAAGTCGAAGCACCCTCGACAACCGCCACCTCAATGCTGTCCGCCTCAGCAGGCATAAACAGGCAGTCGTTACATTCAATCACAAATGCGCCGCTGCCGCTGTGTGTCAGCTCTTTGATCGGCAGATAGTCCTGCAAACGCACGCCGTTCTTTGCCCAATAGAGGCGATAGGTGAGCGCCGCCGCCGAGGACGGCGTGACAGTCACCGACAACTCCGACTTGCCGCCCGTAACGGATGCTTGCACCGAAGCCGATGCCGCACCGTAGTCGGCAGTATCCGCACCACGCACCGTGAACATCACGCTGTCGAGCACCTTGTAGCCGTCATTGTCGCACAAAAACGCCATGTAGTCACCTGCCGAAAGCGATGCGGTAGAAAAGGTCGTCTGACCGCTTCCGACGGTATATGCCCACACAAGGGAGTTCTGACCGCTGCCGGGCAAAATGCCGCAGGGGTACAGACCCGTCCAGTCATTGGTGTCGGTGCCGCTGTAGGTCACCGTCACCGTATCGTTTGCACCATAGACCGTGCGGTCAAGCGAAATGTCCGAAGCCGCCGCCACCGACACAAGCCCAAGCGGCAACATCGCACACACCAGCACGACTGTCATTGTGATACTCAACCATTTCATATGCACTCACTCCTGTTCGGATTTTCAGGATATTTCAGTATAACATATTTTTCCGTTCAATACAAGGGTGGACAAAAAAAGATCGCTCTTGCAAAATTTTGTAAAATAGCGTATAAAAAAGATAAGGAAATGATTGTTTTCAATCGTATACAGTATAGAAGGGGGTGACGGTCCTGAACGATTACGATGCGTCCTGCTACCGCCGTTTTCTGGACGGTGATGAGCAGGCATTTGACGAGCTGATGAACGCGTTGTTTTTCAAGCTGGTCTTTTTTGTCGACAGCTATGTCCGCGACCGTCACACCGCGGAAGATATTGCGGTGGATGTGTTTGCCGATCTGGTGCTTCACCGCCACCGCTACAATTTTAAAAGCTCGCTCAAAAGCTACCTCTTTATGCGTGGGCGGTGCCGCGCCATTGATTGCCTGCGTCATCGCAAGGTGCTGTCCTTTGTGGAGCTTGAGGAAGCTGCCGCGCTTGCCGATGACAGCAAAACACTTGAGGAGCTGATTTTGACCGATGAGCGCAAACGGGCGATTCATGCCGCACTCAACGAATTGCCCGATGAACAGCGCACAGCCATACATCTGGTGTATTTTGAAGAGATGAGTTATAAGGACGCGGCAACGGTGATGAAAAAGACGGCAAAGCAGGTCGATAACCTGCTCTACCGCGCCAAAGCCGCGCTTCGCACCCTTCTCGGAGAGGACGGTGAGCTGTATTTATGAAACCGATAGAACAGTATAAAGACGCGGTGATGCGCCGCGCAGAAGAAAAACGCATCGCCCGCAAACGCGCAGTGCGCCGTACACTCGCCGTGTGCCTGCCGCTGTGCTTCTGTCTCGGGATTATTGGCGCAACGGCATTGCCGCGCGTCTTGCAAATTGGTGAGGATCGCTTGCCCGAGATGAACAACGGCATGTGTATCGAAACATCCGATGCCGCCGTCATCTGCGGCAATTCCACCATTGCCATTGACGATGCCGAAGCGGTGTATGATGCGATCCTTGCCTTGTACGATACCGACGGAAACTTTACGGGCAACTCCTACGGCAGTGTTGACGACTTGACGGACGGCGCCGATGAGGAATCGTTCTCCGAAGATCTCCGGGAGAACGGCTCGCTAAACGGTAATGCGCCGTATTATCTGTACTTTACCCGCCCCGAGGGCACGCATGCGTTTCTTCTGCAAGGCAGTATGCTCACCGATCTTGACAGCGGCGAAAGGGTCATCGTCACCGAGGATCAGGCTCAGGCGTTGATAAACGGCGAAGCGCCAAAGTAAGAAGGTGTTTAACATGAAAAAGATGTTTATTATCGGTTTATCCGTCGCGCTTCTGATTGCGCTGATCCTCTTCTTCCCCGTTCCCAAAGGAACCTATGATGACGGTGGTTCGCGGGAATACGAAGCGCTCACCTACAAGATCATCCGCTGGAATCGGATAACGGACGACGGTGTATACCGCCAAACGCGTATCTATTGGGGTGACGACAAACGCCTCTCGCCCGATGAGCTGTTTGCGCTTGAACCGATCCATAAGCCGACGGCAGGCGGCGTCGTCGATTTTGAAGCGCAGTACATCCGCACCGACGGCTATCACGAGAACGCCGTTTACCCCGCTGTGACGGTCATCCGCTCAGCAAAAGAGCTGAATGCGTATTACAACCAAAACAAAAACCTGTATCAACTTGAACGACGCGAGAATCTCGCTTCGGACAGCACGATCGGCTTTCTGGACGCGTGTGATCGCTACGACGACGCGTTCTTCAACGAGAAAAGCCTGATTTTAATTCTTCTGGAAGAACCCAGCGGCTCCATCCGTCACAAAGTGACCGCTGTTCAGCAGACCGCCGACGGCAAGCTGACGGTGAACATTTCCACCATTGTTCCCGAAGTCGGCACGGACGATATGGCGCAGTGGCACCTGTTTGTGGCGGTGGATACCATTGTTGCCGATGAAACCGACATTGTGTTGTCATTCCCGTCGGAGAATAACGGCGACGACATCCCCGCCCGCGAGGATGTTGTCTATCAGAACAAGTTTGCCGATGTCATCGTGCCGCTTCCCGAAGGATGGGAGTATACGATGCTGGATGACGGGATACGCTTTTGGCCGACAGGACACAACGGACATCTGCGGCTGTCGTACACCGATGCGTTCGGTGTCTGCGGCACAGGTCTGCAATACGAAACCATCCTGCTGGGTGGATACGAAGCCGAGCAAGGCACCTATGACAACCACAAGCTCTGGGATTACATCGTGTTGCCGCAGGAATGGTATTCCGTCGGTGACTATGTGATATACAACGAGGGCGCCGACGCGTGGTGGGACGACCACGGCGACGAAGCAATGGCGATCCTTGACGGCATCGCTGTGTATGAAAAGGTGACAATGGAGGACAAGGCGATCGTCTTTGCCAAAGAGGTGTGCAACATCGAATACGACACCATCGATGCGGTTTTTGATACCGAACGGGCGGTGTGGGAGATTGCATTCTACATTGCCGGTATAGACGGCGGTGATCAGGTCGTCACCGTGGATGGCTTTACGGGTGAGATTCTTGAAATCGAATATGGGGAATAACCGCACTTTCTTAAAGGAAGTCCGTAGGGCGCGCAGACCCTGCGCGCCGTTTATGAACACATAATCTCATGAGGTGATTTTATGAAACAACGCATTTTTATACTTTTCCTCTCGGCTGTTCTTCTGCTTCTTTGCGGATGCCGTGCACCGGCAAGCAATCCCGATCTTGCCGAGCCGATGTTCCGCGCGACGGTTGTGGAGCGGATGGGTGATTCCGTGACAGTCATCCCGCTCAAAGGCGAGGATGAATATGCAGGCGGCAACACGCGTATTTCCTTTAGCCTTGAGGGTCTCGACGCACCGACAATCGCACTTGGCAATGTCATTGATATTGCCTACGATGGCAACATTATGGAGAGCTGGCCCGCGCAGATTCACGCCACCGCCGTTGCTGTCTTGACCGAGCGGCTCAACAGACCGTATGAGGGCGAATGGCTCGATAAAGAGACTGCCGAGCCATATTTTGAAGCACAAACCGAATCCGATCTGATCATCACGGCAATCTATTCCGATTGCTTCTTTGCCACTGGCCTTATACCGTATCCGTATGTATTCAAGGTCAATGGGATGCTTGGGGACGAATGGTGTGTCGGCGATCAGGTGCTGGTCACTCATACAAACAACTACACCGATTGGGAAAGCCGCGTGGAGCTGGATATGACCGCTATCGAAGTCAGTGATTATGTTCCCGACCCGAACGCGTGCGCCAAACCCGTGATCTATCTGTATCCCGAAGAGGAAACCGCGGTGGATGTGACGCTGACGCTGGACGGTGAGCTGACCTGCACCTATCCCGCGTACAACGAAGGCTGGCGTGTGACCGCCTCACCCGACGGCACACTGACCGACGAAAAGAGGCAGATCTATAACTACCTCTACTGGGAAGGCGAGACAAACACCGCGTTTGATATGACCGGCGGCTTTTGTGTCAAGGGCGAGGACACCGCCGCCTTTTTGGAAACAGCACTCGCTAAACTCGGACTAAACCGCCGCGAGGCAAACGAGTTTATCGTCTACTGGTTGCCGCTGATGGAACAAAACCCGTACAACATCATCGCGTTCCAGACGGATGCCTACACCGATGCGGCGAAGCTCGACATCACCCCCGCTCCCGACACACTCATTCGCGTGTTTATGGCATGGCAGGCAAGCGACACCTTTATGAAATTGCCGCCGCAAACACTGACAGCGCCCGAACGCATCGGCTTCACCGCCGTGGAATGGGGCGGCACGGAAATGAAATAAGTAAACGCATACCATACTTCTTCTTGTAAATCGGGAGGAAGTATGGTATGCTTTTTTAGAAAGAAATCAAATCTCGATGGATGCTCTTTATGCGGGAGAGCACAGAGGCCCTCCCCTACAATGGAAATTAGTTTCAAGGAGTATATCATGAACATTCTTTATCACGACCCCGATATTGCCGTGTGTATCAAGCCTGTCGGACTTGACAGCGAACACGAAATGCCCGCCGCCATCAAGGAACAGCTCGGCGGTGAGGTCTTCCCCATTCACCGCCTCGACCGTGCTGTCGGCGGCGTGATGGTGTTTGCCCGCACGAAGAAAAGTGCTGCCGCGCTTTCCAAAGCGGTGCAGGACGGCGATATGATCAAGGAATATCTCGCACTCGTTCACGGCACACCGCCTGCAGACGGCGACTGGGAAGATCTGCTGTTCAAGGACAGCCGCAAAAACAAGGTGTTTGTCGTCAACCGCGAGCGCCGCGGTGTCAAGAAGGCACGGCTGGCTTTCAAGCGCAAAACCGAAGGCGACTCGTCGCTGGTACACATCCGCCTGTACACGGGGCGCACTCACCAGATCCGTGTGCAATTCGCGTCGCGCGGGTTTCCGCTGGTGGGTGATCGCAAATACGGCGCGAAGGACGATGTGAGCGCGCCGATGCTGTTTTCTCATCGCATCACCTTCCCGCATAAAGGCGAAACGGTGCGCTTTGAAGCAACCCCCAACTGGGCGCAGGAGGATGGATGATGAACATATTGCTGATCCTGCTCGGCGCAGGTTTGCTTATTGATGCTATTGTCGCAACGGTGTTGTCCAACTTCTCCACGGGCGTTCTGCTGGTGTATGCCCTTAGTGCGCTGTTTTTGCTGTGCGGCGTTGTGTACTCCCACCTCCCAAAAGCCATATGGATCACCCTGCTTGGCGGGTTTCTGGTGTCGGTGCTTGCCGTAAGCGGATTGTTTCTGTACGGCAAAACCGATACCGTCACTCACACGGAGGATGTCGTGATCGTGCTGGGTGCGGGAATCCAAGGCGACAAGCCGACAAAAAGCCTGCAAAACCGCTTAGACTGTGCTGTCCGTTATCACACACAAAATCCGACGGCGCTGATTGTCGTCAGCGGCGGACAAGGCCCGCAGGAAACGGTTACCGAAGCGTACGCGATGGAGCAATATCTTCTGGCGAACGGCGTGCCCGCTTCGTGCATCCTTAAGGAAGAAGCCGCCACCAGCACTGCCGAAAATTTCCGTTTTTCCAAAATGCTGTTGGATGAACATTCAGAAGGTGCGTATGCCGTCGCGTTCATCACCACCGATTATCACATCTTCCGCGCCGCACAAACGGCACAGCGTTTCGGCTTTGAAAATGCCACACACTGTCACAGCGGCACCCCTTGGTATATGATCGTTCCAAACGGACTGCGGGAATGTCTCGCTCTGTGTAAATATTGGATGGTAAGATAACGGAGGACTTATGAAAACATCGCGTATATGGTATGCCTTGGCATCACTGCTGTTGTTGATTACAGAAGTGCTGATTG
>JAZRTC010000002.1:0-13234 GCA_045651865.1 Acutalibacteraceae bacterium | reverse complement strand
CGCCATCTGCTTACCGAACAGATCCTTGTTGTTCTGATCGCCGCAGGTGGCGTTCTTGTCGCCGAACTGCAACGCCTTCTGGAAGGAAGTCGGATCGTAGCCATGTCGTTCTGTGAGCCAAGGAGTTGGTTTATGACATTGTCTTCCTAAGACCGCTTGGCCTCCGACTTCGCCATCTGCTTACCGAACAGATCCTTGTTGTTCTGATCGCCGCAGGTGGCGTTCTTGTCGCCGAACTGCAACGCCTTCTGGAAGGAGGCGAGGGTGTTGAGTCCTTCGTGCGAGACGACCGCTTTGGCACTCACCGTGCCGGGTGCAACAATGCGTCCTTTAAATGTTTTCATCAGCGGTTGCCTCCTTTCGTGATCTGTGCCAGGATTTCGTCATCGGTATAGTAGCGCGCCGTCGTATAGGTGCGCAGTTTGTTCGACGAGGTAATCACAGGCATCTTACCTGCGAGCGGGTTGTTCATATACATCAGCGGGCAGATGTACGAGGTGATGACGCCTGTTGCCTTGAGTCGCGCGGCATACGGCGTTTTCTCGAACTCGTTGAGCACCGCCGTGGGAGCGGTAAACACGGTGGGGATCAGCACTTTTTTGTTGCCTGCCTCTTTGAGCGAAGCTTCCACTTTGTCGGTCCAGTCCTTAAGCTGTTGCAGGGTCATATGCGGGCAACCCATGAAGCACAGCTTCGGCTTCTGGTTTTCGTTTTTCCACATCACGGGATAGTTCTTGTACACGCGATCGAGTTCGGCGTCGTCGATCACATACACTTGTGCGCCGTCTTGAATGAGCGTTTCGCCGAGTTCTTTGGCTTCGGGGGTGAGGTTGTCAATGTGATACAGTCCCACCGCACCGTTAGATGCCGTTGCCGCGCCGAAATCCTTGAGATAGGTGCAGGCGGCATCGTCAAGCTCCGTGCCGAGCCACTTATCCAGTCCCTTGACATACGGCACATCTTCCATCACCTTCATACCGATGGCAGAGCCGAGCAGTTGCGCTTCGGGTTTCTTGGTGGTGCGGATCTCTACGATCCAGCTTGCACGGCGACCCTCGTCGGTCAGCAGACCGAAATAGGGAACAAAGCCGACAACCGAACCCATCAGGTCAATCAGACCCGAGTTGCGGTTGCATCGTGCACCCAGAACGGAGTTTGCGTACACGACTGCCGACGACTCCGCCCACGACAGGATCTCGCCCTTTTGTGGCTTGTTGCCGACCTCATCGAGGTAGCACGCGCAGGTAAACGCATTGTCATTCATCAGGCCGAGCTTTTTGAGCTGACCTTCATAAAAATCCTGCTTGGAATACATAAAGTTGTTGAAAATAAAGTTCAACAGGAAATTGGACGGCACATTCTTGTCCAGCGGACGCGGGTCCACGGAAAAGGTCTGCTGTGACACGGCACCGCTCTCAATCAGCTCGTTCATCATCTCATACACAGGGCCGAGCGCCTTGAGACCGAACGAGGTCACAAGGTGATTATGCTTCGAGGTGACGGGTACCATCTTGGTGGCACCGAACAACTCGCCGTACATCACGAGCGTTTTCATAACCTTGGCAAGCGTCTCGCCCTTTTCACCGTCGAGAATCGCCTGCTGTTCGCGGGTAAGTTCCATAAAGTAATTCCTCCTTACAGCTTCATCACGACATCCCACGCCTGCCAGATCACGGTGCGCAGGTTGCCGACCTTGCACACATCGCCGATGATGTGGACATTCTTGCCTTTGGCGGCGAGGGGAGCGGGGGTGTAACCGACCGACAGGATCACCGAATCGGTCGCGATATCAAAGGTTTTGCCGTCCTTGTCTTTCACGGTCACCGAGCCGTCGTTGATGGAGCACAGCGCGGTTTCCAGATGCACGGGAACTTGATTGGTCTTGAAGAAATCGCGCAGGAAGCTGGTGTTGGCAAGGCAGATGCCCTTGCCTGTGATAAGATCGTTTTGCATTTCCACGATCACGGGCTTCTTACCCTGCAGATACAGCTCGTACGCGATCTCACAACCTGTCAGACCGCCGCCGACAATGACGACTTTATCGCCGACTTCTTTGTTGCCGAGCAGGAAATCCACCGCTTCCACAGCGGTGTCCGCGCCCTTGACGGGGATCGAACGAGCCACAGCACCTGTCGCAATGATGACTTCGTCGGCGTCAAGTGCTTTCACATCGGTCACTGCCGTGTTCATCTTCACATCAATCGGGTGTTTGCCGAGTTCGCGGATATACCACGCGATCAGATCGCGGTCTTTCTCCTTGAACGAGGGTGCCGCCGCCGCGATGAATACGCCGCCGAGTTTCTCGGTCTTTTCATACAGCGTCACCTTATGTCCGCGTTTGGCGGCAAGAATCGCCGCCTCCATACCGCCGATGCCGCCGCCGATGACCGTGACGGTCTTTTGCTTTTTGGCAGGTGTGATATGATACTTCTTTGACTGCATCGTTTCGGGGTTGAGCGCACAGCGAGCCAGTCCCATCGTGTCGGTGAGGTCTTGCGTGTTCGCCGTTCCCTTCGAGCGAGAGAAATTGAAGCAAGCGGCATGACAGCAGATGCAGGGTTTGATATCTTCAAGGCGATCCTCGATCAGCTTTGTGACCCACGCAGGATCGGTCAGGAATTGCCGCGCCACACCCACGGCGTCGATTTTGCCGTCTGCAACGGCCTGTGCGCCGACATCGGGTTCCATTCTGCCCGCGCACACCACGGGGATATCCACAAATTGCTTGATATGTGCCACATCTTCGAGGTTGCAGTTTTGCGGCATATACATCGGCGGATGCGCCCAGTACCACGAATCGTATGTACCGTTGTCGGCGTTGAGCATATCGTAGCCGGCGTCTTGCAGATACTTCGCCGCCTTTTCGGATTCTTCCATAGCTCTGCCGACTTCGTTGTACACTTCGCCGGGCATCGCGCCTTCGCAGAAGCCTTTCATTTTCGACTCTACCGAATAACGCAGCGACACGGGGTAATCTTCGCCGCACGCCTCTTTGATGGCATTGACCACTTCTACGGCAAAGCGGTAGCGGTTTTCAAAATTGCCGCCGTAATCATCGGTGCGCTTGTTGAAAAATTCAATGGCGAACTGATCCAGCAGATATCCCTCGTGTACAGCGTGAACTTCCACGCCGTCCACGCCCGCGTCGCGGCAGAGCTTTGCCGTTTTGGCGAAGGCTTCGATGATCTCGTGAATCTGCTCCACGGTCATTTCGGGACATTCGATGTCGTGCGCCCAGCGCGAGGGTTGCGGACTCGGGCAGGCAAGCTCGTGCGAGGTATCGATCACAGGCTTGATGAGTGCGCGGGTGAATTTGTTTTTATGCAGGGGTGCGACCAGCTCCGTGATCGCCCACGAACGACCCATACCGGCGGTGAGCTGAATAAACAGCTTCGCGCCTGTTTTATGGATCTCGTCCATAAAGACTTTCAGTTCCTCAAACATCTTCGGGTTTTGCCACAGCCATTTGCCCCAGAAGGTGTCGCGAAGCCGCGCAATGCCGGGAATGATCAGACCAACATTGTTTTTGGCGCGTTCCAGAAAGAAATTCGCCGCCTCCTTGTCAAAGTGACAGCCCCCGAGTTCAAACCAGCCAAAGAGCGAGGTGCCGCCCATCGGGCACATCACGATGCGGTTTTTGATCTCGACCTTGCCGATGTTCCACGGGGTGAACAGGGCTTCATACTTGTTGTCCATATCGCACACTCCTTTTGTGTTGAAGGTTTGCTGTTTCCATTATACCACACGATGTTGAAAAGTCAACATTGTTGATGCATCAACCGGTTGCGAAATTGCATTTTGCGTGTTGATGTGATATGATGAGAGAAACATCCTCAACCACCCTCTGTATTGCCTCCCCTTGAAGCAAGGGGAGGTGGCACGCGGAGCGTGACGGAGGGGATTTGAAATGGAAAAATGAAGTTTCTTTGTGGCAACCGTTGCCGTAAAGAAACGCGGCGCGCAGGGGTCTGCGCGCCCTACGGACACGAATGGAGTTTTTGTACAAAGGAGAATGATTATGACCTTACAACTTCACAACGGCAGACCTGCCGATGCCGATACCCGTCTTGACAAAGAACGCCGTTGTTATGACCTGCTGGATTCGCTCGGTGTGTCCTATCAGCGCATTGACCACGAGCGTGCCGATACCATGGAAGCGTGCGCCGCTGTGGATGAAGCACTCGGTGCCGCTATCTGCAAAAATCTGTTTTTGTGCAACCGTCAGCAAACGGTGTTTTATCTGCTGATGATGCCTGCGGACAAACCGTTCAAAACCAAAGAACTTTCCGCGCAGATCAACTCCTCCCGTCTGTCGTTTGCGACGGCGGAGCATATGGAGCGTTATCTCGATATCACGCCGGGTTCGGTGTCGGTGCTCGGTTTGATGAACGATCACGACAACGCTGTGAATCTGCTGGTGGATGAAGACCTGCTTCAAAGCGATACGATCGGTTGTCATCCCTGCATCAATACGGCAAGCCTGAAGCTCGGCACGCACGATCTGTTTGATACGGTCTTGCCCGCCATGCACCATACGATGACAACGGTAAAACTGATCGGGGAGGAATAAACGATGTTGTGTGAAAAATGTCACCGCCGACAAGCGGAGTGGGGCACACTCTGCGAAGAATGTGAAAAAGAGCAGGCAGGCCTCGACCGCAAAGCTGATATCGTGCGCATTGTCAGTCGCCTCAGGTGGTATGCCTTATGGATGGCCGGTGAGTTTTTGCTTGTCGGTGTTCTCTGTGCGTTGACATCGTATTTTTTCGGAGCTCCGTCAATCGGAAAGCAACTCGCCTCCTTAGTGTTTCCTGCTGCTGTCGGTGTGGCGCTGTATGAATGGTGGCTGTGGCGCGGCTATGCATCCCGTATTGACAAAGGTGAGCTTGCGCAGGTGGCGCGCGAACTGGTGCATTCTCCCAAGGGGTATTGGAAATGGTTGGTGCGCCGAAAAAAACACGAGGTTTTACACCGCCCCAGAATGATCGGCGGTACGGTGGTGTATTTATCGGCACTGCGTGAACTTTACGGTGAATGGCAGGCGTTGGAAATGCTCGCCGAAGATGAGAAATAATTTTTGTAACCTTTTCCTGCAAACGGTGCTTATATAGGTGAAAGGAGGCGATGGGATGAAAGATGAAGAGATTGTCGCGCTGTATCTGGCGCGGGATGAAAATGCCATTGAGGAAACGGCGGATACATACGGTGCGCGTTTGCGGACACTGGCGTTTGGCATCGTCGAAGATCGGCAGACCGCCGAGGAATGTGAAAACGACACCTATTTCCGCGCGTGGAACGCCATCCCGCCGCATGAGCCATACACCTATCTCTATGCGTTTCTGGCACGCATCACACGGCATTTGTCGCTGAATTGTTGTCGCGAACGCCATCAGCTTAAGCGCCGCGCATTTGTGTGTGAGCTCAGCCACGAGATGGAGGAGTGTTTGCCGTCTCCCGATGATGCCGCGTGTCGACTGGATCAGGAGGAGCTGAAACGAGCGCTCAATACCTTCCTCGCCACGCTCAAAACCGAAAAGCGCAATCTATTCGTGCGGCGATATTGGTATCTTGATTCGATCGACTCCATCGCCACGCGCTACGGAGTATCACCGAGCAAGGTGAAGACCACCCTGTTTCGCGTGCGGGAACAGCTACGCACCTATTTGCAAAAGGAGGGGTATGAGCTGTGAGAGGAGACGAGTTGCTCGATGCAATGGAAGGCATCGATAAGCGTTATATCGAAGATGCCGCGAAAACGCCGCGGCGCAAACGACCTGTATGGCTGCGGGTGACTGCCGCTGCGGCATGTGTGTGTCTGCTTGTTTGCGGCGTGTGGCAGGGATGGCGGTGGTATGCGTTTCGCTCGACGATGCTTGAGGGCGGCGCGGTGGCACTGCCGCAGGAGGCGTTTGCTACCTCCGATACCTATGATACACTTTCGGAATTGCTCGAAGGTCTGAGCGGAGGCGAGGAGCATCTGAGTACAAGAGGCGACGATGTGGAGATTCCTGTGAAAGCGGCAGAATCGACCGCGCTGACCGAGGGGAAAAATGCGGTGGTTTATAACGGGTATTCCTATCATCTGGGCAGACAGCAGATTATCATTTCTTCGCTGTCGGGTAATACGCCACAGGCGGTCGGTGTGATCGATGTCGATCTGACAGCCGTATCGCTTAAAGAAGACCAACACGCGTACGCGAGTTTCACCGCACTGTTTTTGCGTGATGACCGCTTGATCGCGGTGAATACACTTGAGATCGAAGGCGGCAAAGCCGTTGACCGTGGCACCTACACGGTCGTGACGGTGTACAGCCTTGCCGATCCCGCAACTCCCGCGTTACTTCACTGCTTTGTACAACTTGGTTCACCCACGCATGTGTATATGGCGGGGGATACGCTGATGCTGATGACCGCCGACGGCGTGTGCGCGTGCGGCTGGTCGCGACTGAAAAACACCGAGGACTATATCCCGCAACTGTCCGTCGATGGCGCGGCGGTCGCGTGGGGTGAGGAGCGGCTTCACATCCTCGGCACGCCGACTATGGTGCGCTATCTTGCCGTGACGCAGATCGATACTGCGACAGCGACCGTGACGGATCATCACGCCTTTTACGGCTATGTGACCGATGTGTATTACGGTGCCGATTGGTTCGCACTGAGCGTTGTCGAAGATGTTGACAAAGTCTACACCTTCACGGTGGATGACGGCATACAATATACGGGTGTGTTTGCAATGCCCGATCCGACCTTTGCACGCACCTCGGTACTGTCGGTGGCAAAAGACAATGAGGTATATCGCGTGGTCAGTGAATACAGCACAGGTCGCGGCGGCAATACCAAAACCTCTCTGCTCGGTATGACGGCAAACATCCGAACGGGCAAAAGCTATTATCGGCTTTTACAGCTTGAGCAGGCGCGGCTGTGGTTGTTGCCCGAGGTGTATTGGGAAGAGGATAGCGCGGTCATTGTGGTGGAAGATGCCTTGCTGTTTGCGGAATTTTACGGCATGTCAGTGCGTTTGCATGAAACGCCGTTTGCGGCAGAGACAATTCGAAATGTCTGGGGCAGCAATGCTCACAAAACGCTGATTGACCTTTCTGACGGACAGTATCTGCGGTTCAATGCTACTACAGACGGGTTGGAGCTGTGGGATCTGTCAAGAAGCGATGCCCCTGTCACGCGCCTGACCGAGACGGTATTATCAGGGGAAGAACGGTTTGATTTCTACTGGACGGTGTATGATAAACACACCATTGGTGTCGCGGTCGCCGTTCCCGATGAAAACGGCAAACACCATCAAAGCAATATGCTGTGGCACATCTATCGCCTTGATCGAACAGGCAAGACACCGTTTGAACTCCTCGCGGTGTACGATTTGAAGACAGAGCCGGATTTCGCAGTCTCTTTTAATCGGTTTGCATCTTTTGAATATGAAGGTCAGCACTATATCACTACCGCGAACCTGCCCGTTCCGCTGGCAGTATCGTGGTGACAAAAACAGCCACCTGTGCACAGGTGGCTGTTTTGTTGTTGTGCTTTGTGGAAACGCACCAAACCCGCCGCATTGAAAGCATACGAAATCTGCATTGAAAAATGCCTGCGTATATGCTATACTATCCCCGAACGAAAGTGAGGGTATCCTTATGACGAAAATCTTATTCATCTGCCACGGCAGTATATGTCCGAATCTCTAAAACCCTTGATGCCACTGGGGATTTTCTATCCTCAACTTTAAATTTACCAACGATTTACCAATGTTTTTCGAGAGCCTGACTTGCAAATGTAAACAAAATTATTGTACGAAAACAGCCGCCTCTGTGATGGAGGCGGCTGTGCGTTTATTCAACAATTGGAATTTGTCTAATGAAGGTCTAGTATGTAAAATTCCTTTTTCTGTCACATTGGTACTTGAATACATCCAAAAAATCGAATTCGATCGGCGAAAAACTCTTATCTTCTGTATTAAATTCAATAAATAATCGTTTTAATTTTTTGCAATTCTTCAATGGAAGAATTGTTTTTACAGGATATTTATTGAATGTAGAGCTAAACAAAAGTAATTCTTCAAGATTGGGTGCATACTGCAATTGTTCAAGGTTGTACAGCATCTTCTTGCTTTCGGAAATCATAATGCCTTTTAAGGATTTATTTTTGCGCATATCCCACAACGAATCGCCTCGAATATTAAAAAACAGCAAATATTTAATTTTCTTCAGTTGAGAGAGTGCTGATAAATCCTTGACTTTTGTATTGTGAAAGAAGTAGATTGAATCAAAATTATCCCCGTAATTTTCGATGAAGTAGTCGAATTCTTTTTGTGTTAAACCGCTGACTCGAACAGACGATACTCCTATATGGGATTTCATTTCTTCATCAACATCTGACAGTGTCTCGGAGTGGGATGAGAATGTAATAACCTGATTAGGTTCGTATGCCATACCGGAATATTTGTGTAATACAAATTCACTCATACCTGTTTTTCACCTCAATTGGTTAAATGCCAATTCATCGAATTGTTTTCTGAAGCAAATCAATACACAATTCTGAAATAATCCAAATACTTCTTAAAACGATCCTGTGCGGTGAGACAGGTATCCATAAGATACCCTTTTTCCCGATCCCACTCTTTCAGTCCACGGTAATAAAAGAGCTTCAGATTGTCCTCGATAATAAACGGCACAATATTGTGTTTCAAACACTCTTTAAAGAGAATCAAACGCCCCACACGACCGTTACCGTCTTGGAACGGGTGAATGCGCTCGAATGCCACATGGAATGCGATGATATCTTCCAAGGTTTTTTCGGGCAAGGCGTTATAGTATTTAATAAGCGCCTGCATTTCATCGGCAACATGTTCGGGAAGTGTGGTGTTGTTACCGCCGACTTCGTTTGGCAGTTTTTTGTAGTCGCCGACCGCAAACCAATCCTTGCGACTGTCACCTGTGCCGCTTTTTAACACATAATGCAGTTCTTTAATGAGTTTTTCGGAGAGCGCCGCTCCTGCTTGGTCGATCACGATATCGATGCAACGGAAGTGATTGGCGGTTTCAATCACATCGTCTACATTTACAGCTTCGTTTTCGAATCCGATGGTGTTCGTTTCAAAGATATATCGTGTTTGATCGTGTGTCAGTCGACTGCCCTCCATATGGTTGGAGTTATAAGTCAGGTCGATTTGTACCTTGTGATAGATGCCGCCGGTCATTTTAGCCGCCTTCTGCTCACGAAGAATTTGAAGTAACGAGGGGATGTCAGCCTTTTTGTTGGCACGATCCGGTTTTTGGGCATTTGCCGGAATATGCCAAGTTTTGCCGATAAGCTTCGCATCGGCAATTCTGCCAGTAGCACAGTAATTGCGCACACTTCGTTCGGAAATGCCCCATTTTTCAGCTGTTTTCGCCACAGATACGTATTCCATCGTGCCCTCCTGATGTGTTTCTTTGAGCATAGTATAGCACATTATCGGCAAAATATCAATAATTTAAATGATATAAATATTCAAAATTTTGCCGATAGAGTGTTCGTTGACAAACACTCGTAAAAAGCGTATACTTTTGCGAGGGATGTTTTATATGTTTCAATCTTAAAAAATTTTTTTGACATTTTGGAGAGCCTGACTTGCGATTTATAACATAGAAATGCATGAGACATCCCCCAAACCAAAAAATCCTCGTTGGTACAGATCGATATTTTACCAATGAATTTACCAATATTGCCAAGAAAAATATAAGGAAATATGAAAAGATATAAAAAGATTTGAAAAGAACCATACATTTCCGCTGGGTTACCGCGGAAATGGAAATGGCTTAAATACAAGGATTTAAGAAGATTTATAGGACTTTTAAGGAGATATGTGAAGATGGTGAAAATCTTATTCATCTGCCACGGCAATATCTGTCGGTCGCCGATGGCAGAATTTATATTTGTGCATCTGGCACGCGAGCGGGGTGTTTCCGACCGCTTTTCGGTTGCCTCCTGCGCCACCAGCACGGAAGAAATCATCCGCGGGGTGGGCAATCCCGTGTATCCGCCTGCCAAACGCGAGCTTGCCCGTCACGGCATCTCCTGCGACGGCAAACGCGCGGTACAACTGCAAAAGCGCGACTACGACCGCTATGATTATCTCATTTGTATGGATGATAACAATGTCCGCAATGCGATGCGTATTCTCGGTGGCGACCCCGACGGCAAGGTGTCCAAACTGATGGATCACACCGCGCGCCACGGCAATGTCGCTGATCCGTGGTACAGCGGCGATTTTGAGACCTGCTACTGCGACATCGAAGAAGGCTGCAAAGCGCTTCTTGACGAAATTCTGTAAAAGAAGGCTGTTTTATGCAAAGATCCGCTCATACCATGGATATGTGCACGGGTTCGGTGCTCAAAAAGATGCTGTTGTTTGCCCTGCCGCTGATGCTGTCGGGAATGTTGCAACTGCTCTTTAATGCGGCGGATGTGATGGTGGTCGGTAAATTTGCGGGCGAGCGCTCGCTTGCCGCGGTCGGCGCGACCACCTCGCTGATCAATCTGCTCACCAACCTCTTTGTGGGATTATCCATCGGTGCCAATGTCTTAACAGCACGCTGTTTTGGCGCGTCGCAGGAACGCGAGGTGAAAGAGACGGTGCATACCGCCATGACACTCAGCTTTTTCTGCGGCATCGTCCTGACGGCAATCGGTATGCTCGGTGCGCCTGAGATCCTGTCCTGGATGCAGACACCGCCCGAGGTGCTGGAGCTTGCCGTAGTTTATCTGCGCACCTATTTTCTCGGTATGACGGCAACCATGGTGTATAACTTTGCCGCGGCGATCTTGCGCGCGGTGGGCGATACGCAGCGCCCGCTGTGGATTCTGATGGGTGCGGGCGTTGTCAATGTATCGCTCAATCTGGTGTTTGTCATCGTGTTTCACTGGGGTGTGTTCGGTGTCGGACTTGCCACGGTGATCTCGCAGACGATCTCGGCAATATGCGTTGTCTGGTGCCTGCTTCGTGAAAAGGGTGCGATCCGCTTGGAGTTTTCGTCACTTGGAATTAAGCGGGATAAGCTTTTGAAGATCGCACAGATCGGCTTGCCTGCGGGCATTCAGAGCAGTCTGTTTTCTTTGTCCAATGTTGTTATTCAGTCCACTGTCAATTCTTTCGGCGAAACGGTGGTGGCGGGCAGTGCCGCATCGTCCAACCTGGAAGGTTTTGCATTTATGGCAATGAACGCCTTTCATCAGGCGACGATCTCGTTTACAAGCCAGAATATCGGTGCGGGTCGCCGTGATCGGATCGACCGCATCGTTCGTACGGCACTCGCGTGTGTAGCGGTGACGGCGTTTGCGGTCGGCGGGGCATTGCTCCTGTTCGGCGAACCGCTGTTGCGGTTGTATACCGACGAACCCGAAGTGATCGCAACAGGTCTGGAGCGTATGCGGGTGATGGCGGCGTCCTTTGCGCTGGCAGGTATGATGGATGTGATGGTCGGTTGCCTGCGCGGTCTCGGCTATTCGCTGATGCCGATGTTCGTGTCGCTCGGCGGCGTGTGTGCGTTGCGGCTGATCTGGATTGCCACGGTGTTTCAGCTTCCCGCGTTTCATTCCATCGGGATGCTGTATATCACCTATCCCGTCAGCTGGGCGGTCACGCTCACAGCGCATACAATCTGTTTCTTGGTTGTGCGTCGAAACCGAAAAGAATAAAAAAAGTCCCGTGATGTTACAATCACGGGACTTTTTTATTTACATTCATCCAGCTGATGCTGCACATATAAGATGTGCGATACCGCAATGATGATGCTGCGGAAAATCGTCTTTTCCTCGCTGTTGCGCGTGCCGACTTTGTCTACGGTGTCTTTCAGTCCGAACACATAAAACACCATATTCTTCAGTTCATCGCAGAAATAATCATAGGCGATGGGGGTGGGATAGGTCGCTTTTTGCATCTGCAACAAGGCCTTGATGTTGTCCATCGACACCACATTTTTCGCGACAGCAATGAAAAAGAGATATGCCAGCTGTTCGGCATTGTATTGCTTTTTGGTCGGCGGCTCAATAAGTCCGAGCTTGACATAGTTGCTCACCATCGAGGTGGTCAGCTCCGAAAACCCGAGCGGCATCAGGTAGCTGTTGATGTACCGCACCGCCTGTTCCAGATACAGACCGATGGGCGGTAACTCCCGATAGGCGGGAAGGTGAAGATTTTTCAGTTCCTCTTTATTCATCCGGCGATCACCTTGCAAAACTTCTTCTTGCCGCGGCGAAGCACAATGCCGTCGGCTGTAACGGTGAAGGTGGCTTTGATATCGCTGACCTTCTCGCCGTCCACACTGACGCCGCCTTGCTCCACAGCACGGCGCGCCTCGGACTTCGAAGGCACAAGACCCGACGCTACCAGAAGCGACAGAATGTCAGTCGGCGCATCCGCATCCAGCTCCACGCACGGCATATCCGCCGCGTTGCCGCTGCCGAACAGCGCACGGGCGCCTTCCTGCGCTTTGGTGGCTTCTTCTTCGCCGTGCACGAGCTTGGTCAGCTCGAAAGCGAGGATTTCTTTAGCGGTGTTAAGCTGACTGCCTTCCCAGGTGTCCATCTCGTTGATCTGCTCAAGCGGCAGGAAGGTCAGCATACGCAGGCATTTGAGAACATCCGCATCCGCCACATTGCGCCAATACTGATAGAAATCGAACGGCGAGGTCTTGTTCGGATCCAGCCACACCGCACCCGATTGGGTTTTGCCCATCTTCTTGCCCTCGGAGTTAAGCAGCAGGGTAATGGTCATTGCGTAGGCATCCTTGCCCAGCTTGCGGCGGATCAGCTCCGTGCCGCCGAGCATATTGCTCCACTGATCATCGCCGCCGAACTGCATGTTACAGCCGTACTTTTCATACAGCGCGAGGAAGTCGTAGCTCTGCATGATCATGTAGTTGAATTCGAGGAACGACAGACCGCGCTCCAGGCGTTGTTTGTAGCATTCGGCGGTGAGCATGCGGTTGACGCTGAAATGCGCACCGACATCGCGCAGAAGCTCGATGTAGTTGAGCTTCGTCAGCCAGTCGGCGTTGTTGACCATCAGCGCCTTGCCGTCGGAGAAATCAATGAAACGGCTCATCTGCTTTTTGAAGCATTCGCAGTTGTGCGCAATAGTTTGGGTGGTCATCATCTGGCGCATATGCGTGCGTCCCGACGGGTCGCGGATCATGGCCGTGCCGCCGCCGATAAGGGCGATAGGGCGGTTGCCTGCCATCTGCAG
>JAZRTC010000001.1:0-5808 GCA_045651865.1 Acutalibacteraceae bacterium | reverse complement strand
TTCAGGAATGAATCTTGGGGTAGGTTCTTCCCGCGTTTCGGCTATGTCTGCCACGCTGGGAGTATCCGGCAACTTGTCAGTAAAAGTGCGCGTGAGGTAATTGTTGTGTGTAGTGATGAAATTGCGGAGGTCATTCAAGTACTGTTCATAGGAGGAGTAGAGGACTATTTCATGATACATCCTCCGATTGATTCCCCATTTTTGGTAATTGAGTTCCTGAGATTCCTGCAACAAGGTAGCAATGCTGTCAATGGTATTCAGCATGTAGTCGGTCATACCTGCTTCCATGAGTTCATTATAGCGGCGGTATATGAGACGGGCAAACCATGGGTCGTCCCACATGCGGTTGATCCAGATTTTAGTCTCGCCATAGCCTATATCTGTCATCAAGTCGTCTGCAGTTCCTTGGATACGATGATCGTTGTTGTAGGCGATGTCATAATCCCACATGGGACCCCAATAGAGACGGGGGTCCTGTTGCTGCTTATAAAAATAGGTACTCCAGTAACCGTCGATATTGGCACTCACTTCAGTACCTATAATCAGATTGGCCAACGATGTGGAATCTATCCACGAACGGTATCCCTTCAGAGAATCCTTGAAGTTCGAGCCGAAAAGGGTTTGTTCAAAATCCTTGATATAATTGCGGATGTAAGTGTTTTGTGTGGCGGCTATCTCCTCCTCGTCCGGATAATGGATGCGGATAGGTACTCCGCGACTGGTGGTAAAGTAGTTCTTTTCCTTGAAACCATCAACTTCCATCAAGTATCCGCCTGTAATATCGCTGTACTCAGAGAGAGGATAATCCTGTTCGATGATATTGACGCGATGGGGACGTACATCTATTTGGTCGCTGATTTGGTAGTTTCCCAAATACTCTCCATTCAAGTTAAGATCCACAAATTTATAAGCAGGACAGAAATCCATATCCATGAACTCGGCCAAAGCAAAAGTGACGGCATTGCGCATCAACGTTTTGTCGCCAGCATTAGCTAACAGTGTCCAACTTTTGGCCTTGGCATATCCTTTCCCCAAAAACTTCTCTTTCTGCTGGAACTTGATACGATAAGGTTTTTTGGATAGTTTCCAAGTGGACTTTCCTCGTCCACGTATTTGGAGAGAGTCGTATTGAGTGACAACATTATTCTCATCCACATACCACATGGTTGCATAGATGTAAGTATCTTTGCTGGTAATAGCAGCTTTTCCAAAAGTCTCTATATAAATTGTTGGCAGATTGGTATAGCGGGTACGTGTAGCATCTTGTGCCAACAAGTTGCCGATTGTAATCCATAGAAGTACGAATGCGAGGAATAATCGTTTCATAAGGGTTTGCGTATTTAGAGGAATAGATGCATTGGTATTATTTCTCTTGAAAACGGCGAAGCCATGGTCCTCCAATCATGCAGGAAACACCCAAAATGATGAAGGGAATACCGACGGAATAGATTTTGCGGATGGTCTGTGCATTGGGACGGAAACGGCGCAGAGTAATGTGAATTTCGGTATTTTTTTTGCGGTTGAACCACAGCGCCATCGTCATGGCGATAAACTGACCGAACACGGTTGCAATTGCCGCACCTGCCACACCGAAGCCTTCAAAATCACCGATACCGAAGATGAACAGCGGGTCGAGGATGATGTTGATGATCGCACCCGTGCTTTGTGTGATCATGGTGTACAGCGTTTTGCCCGTGGCTTGCAGTAAGCGTTCAAACACAAACTGTCCGAACAGACCGAACGACAGCGAACAGCAAAGCGACAGATAGGTCACACTGTATCCGATGGTTTCGGCATCGGCGGTTTGCGTCGCAATATACATCGGCGCACCGAGCAGACCGAACAGCAAAAATGCGAGGTAGCTCATGCCGTAAAGGAAGATGGCGTTGTTTGCCGCACGGCTGGCTTCCTCGCGGTTGCCTTCGCCGAGACTGCGGGACAAGAGTGCGTTGACACCGACACCCGTACCCGAACCGACCGCGATCATCAGGTTCTGGATGGGGAAGGCAATGGTCACGGCGTTGAGCGCTTTTTCGCTGAGTTGTGCCACAAAGATGCTGTCGACGATGTTGTACATCGCTTGCACCAGCATCGAAATGATCATCGGCAATGCCATGCTGAACAGCAATTTTCCGACGGGCATCGTGCCCATTTTATTTTCTTTGAGAGTTTGCGACATATCAAAACTCCTCTTTTACAACAAAAATCGGGGTTTTGTCAAAACAAAACCCCGAGAAGTATAGCAGTGTTTTTATAAAAAGTCAATTGTTTAGAAGCGTCGATGCGTTCTGATACAAAATTTTTTCGCGCTCCAAGTCGGTCAAGGGAAGGGTATCGAAATACCGTTTGTCCGTTTGCGGATCTCCCCACGGTGAATCCGACGCAAACAGGATGCGGTCGGCGCCGTGATTGCGGATGATGCGAAGCAATTGCTCGTCTTTGATCTGCCCTAACGAGAACCCGAGGTCGAAGTAAACCGGCTTGCCCACAAGGCAGGTTTCCACCTCATCCCACAGCCCCCATCCGCCGACATGGGCAAGAATGATGCGCGGGCGCGCGGGGTCACAGCCGAGAGCCTCCAGCACCGCCGCCGTTTTCGCAGGAGTACAGTGCACCGGTTCGGGCAAACCGATATCGATGCCTGCGTGGATCACGACAAGCAGATCGCGCTTGATCGCCTCACGCAGGATGCGGATGTTGCGCTCATCGTCGATGAACACTCCCTGATAATCGGGGTGAAGTTTGATACCCTTGAGCCCGAGGGAGACAATGTAGTCAAGTTTGCCTTCGATATCCTCGTTGTCGGGATGAATACCGCCAAACGAGATGAGACGGTCGTTTTCATCGTTGATCTGCGCGGCAAAGCGGTTGACACTGTCAAACTGCGACTGCTTTGTTGCCACGGGAAGCACCACGGCGCGGTCAATGCCTGCGCGCGTCAAGGAGCGGCGAAGCCCCTGTGCCGTGCCGTCGGTATAGGCAGGGATATTACCGACTTTTTCCAGCTTGGCAATGGTTGCCTGTGCGATGTGGTCGGGGAAAATGTGGGTGTGAAAATCAATGGTCATAGTGGTTACCTCTTGAAGAAAGCCTGCTGTTGCCGACTGATCGGCAACAGCAGGCTTTGTGCATTAGTTCTCGCTGATGCGGCGCAGGAACGCTTGTGTGCGTTCGTTCTGCGGGTTTTCCAGCACTTCGGCGGGCGTACCGTGTTCAACGATCACACCCTCGTCCATAAAGATGACCTTATCCGACACATCGTGCGCAAACTCCATTTCGTGGGTCACGACGATCATCGTGCAATCCTTATCCTTCAGACTGCGAATGACCTTGAGAACCTCGCCTGTCAGTTCGGGATCGAGTGCCGAGGTCGGTTCATCGAAGCAGAGAATATCGGGGTTGAGTGCCAGCGCGCGGGCGATCGCCACGCGTTGCTGCTGACCACCCGACAGCTGTGCGGGGTAATAGTCGGTGCGTTCGGTCAGTCCGACTTTTTCGATGAGCTGCCGTGCGCGTTCCTCGATCTCCTTTTCGGGAGCCATCTTCATCAGTCGCGGTGCCAAGGTGATGTTTTCCAGCACCGTGTACTGCGGGAACAGATTGAACGACTGGAACACCAGTCCGAAGTGCAGACGGTTTTTGCGGATCTCCTCATCCGAGGGACGCTTGTCAGAACCGTTATAAATACATTTATCGCCGATGCAGATGGTGCCGCGCTCGGCAAATTCGAGGAAATTCAGGCAGCGGAGCAGCGTTGTTTTGCCGCTTCCCGAGGAACCGATGATCGACAGCACCTCGCCTTTTTCCAGCGAAAGATCAATGTCTTTGAGGATCTCAACCTTGCCAAAGCTTTTTTTGAGTCCTTTGACTTCCAAAAATGCCATATCGTATGTACCTACCCTCAGTTGAAATAGCTGAGCTTCTTTTCAATGTGATTGAACAGGATGGTCAGCAAGCCGCTGAACAACAGGAAATATGCGCCTGTGTAGAAGAGCGGCCAGATAAGACCCTTGCCGCTGAAGCGTTCTGCCACCATCAAAATCTCGCTGACCGCGATCACGCGGGCGAGCGAAGTATCCTTGACAAGCGTGATGATCTCGTTTGCCATCGGCGGGACGATGCGTTTGACCACCTGCAACAGCACGATCTTGGAAAAGATCTGCTGTTTGGTGAGTCCCAGCACCTGACCTGCTTCATACTGTCCCTTGGGGATGCTTTCGATACCACCGCGGTAGATCTCCGAGAAATAGCATGCGTAGTTGATAACGAATGCGATCAGTGCGGCGAGCATACGGTTGGACATCGGGGTGTCGAACACCAGTCCCGGGACATACATCACAACAAAAAGCTGCAGCATCAACGGTGTACCGCGAATGCACCACACAAAGGTTTTTGTGACGGCGCTGAGCGGCTTGAATTTCGACATGGAGCAAAAGGCGATCAACAGACCGAGCGGCAGGGAAAACAGCAGGGTGCCCACAAAGAGCTTGCCGTTTTCCAAAAAGCCGATCAACAGCTCCATACTGACTTGCTGAAAAGACATGACATTGACCTCTTAAATGAATTTAGAAATTATTTGGATTTAACAACCTTGACTTGCTTGTTCTGCATGTAGGGGATGGAGATGCTCATGTTCTCCTGGCGCTCCTCGGTGATGGTCATACCGTTCCAGATGCAGTCGATGTTCTTGGAAGCAAGCTCGGTCTCCTTCGCTGCCCAGCTGATCTCCTGGAACACAGCCTTGACGCCGAGCTTCTCGCAGACAGCCTTTGCAAACTCGGTCTCAAAACCGACCAGCTCGCCGTTCTCGTTTTCGTAGTTCATCGGTGCAAAGTAGGTGATGCCGATGACCAGCGTGCCCTTCTTGGTCACATAGTCGTAGTCGGAATCGGTTTCTGCCTGCTTGAATGCGTCGCTCTCTGCATCGCCGAGCAGGATCTCGTCAAGCTTGTAGTTCTTGGCGATGTTTGTCAGTGTGCCGTCTGCTTTGAGCTCACGGATGATCTCGTTGATCTTCGCGGTCAGATCCGAGCCCTTGCGGAACGCGATGCCGTATTGCTCCTCAGCATAGCCTTCGCCCTCAACGGTGAGGTTGGCGAAATCGGTGCCTTCACCGATGGAGCCGATGGACATGACATAGTCGATGACTGCCGCGTCAGCGGTGCCGGCGTTGACTTCCATCAGCGCTTTTGCCTGCGTGTCGACAGCGGTGTAGGTGTAGTCGGCAAAATCTTCGTGGGTGGTGGCGACACCTTCGCCTGCGGACTCTTTCTCCGCAACGAGGGTCATCGTCTTGTCGCCGCAACCGGCGAACATTGCCGTCATCATCAGAACGGCCAGTACACAGCAAAGAATTCTTTTCATAATGTTTCGATCTCCTTTAAAATCATCTCAGTCGGTAAACACCGACTTGCCTATTATATATGATTGTGTTAGCAAAGTAAAGTGGTAAAACGGAAAAATTTTAAAAATTTTTTATTTTGTCCTATTTTGGGTGGATGGGACATACCTTTGTAGCAAGGGAGGCGAGGAAATGGAACGGTTGCGGACGAGCATAATCGGGTATATGCCGCCGATTCTCGGACAATTATTGGCAAGTGTCCCAACGGTATATTGGGAGTCCGTGCAGGAAATCCGCCTGCGTGTCGGTATGCCGCTGACCTTTTCTTCGCCGTGCGGCAATGTGCCGTTTGGAGAAGCCGTGACAGCACAGCAGGTGTGGGACTGTTTCTTTCGCCTTTGCGGGCAGGCGGTGCATACGCATCAGGAGGAATTGCGACAAGGTTTCATCACGACGCGGGACGGTAT